>JBKJOY010000218.1:0-5404 GCA_046595415.1 Thermomonas sp. | reverse complement strand
GTGACTTCGCAGGCGAGCTCCGGATTCTTTGCCAATGCCAGGAAGCTGCCAGCCTGAGCGCGGGTGGCCCGATATTCCGGCAGATAGCGGCCCGCTTGGCGCATCAACCAGACCGGGGTGCAATCAACGGGTTCGCGGCGCAGCGCGCGCATGAGTCGACTATTGAAAGCGGGGTTGTCGTGGGTCACATGGGTATCCATCAGCGGGGAGCGTCCGCGCCCTGCGCGAACATCAGTTGGAAGCCGCGCTTGAGTTGTGCATCGCGCGCCGATTCCAGCGCGAGCAGCGCGCTGGCCTGGTCATTGAACTGCTCGCGGCGCAAGCTGCTGCGGCCACCGATATGGCCGGTTTCACGCAACAGCGTCCACCCGCCCAGCAAATCGGGCTGGAGCTGGAGCTGGACGAAGCGCGGGGCTTCGTGGCCATCGGGGCGTTGTTGCAGCAGCAGGCGCATGGGCGCGCATTGTACGGGCTGCCGCGGTTGGGGGCTCAGTTGTGCAGTGATTCAAGCACCGCTGCTTGGTCCACCCCAGCCACGATCCGCGCCGCACCAGCGCGATCCCACAGGATGAATCGTAAGCCGGAACCTTGGGCCTTCTTGTCCAGGCGCATATGCGCGAGCAGTGCAGGCGGGTCCAATCCGGCCGGCAACGTGACGGGTAAGCCAAAGTCTTGGAGTAGCGCGCGCAGGCGCTCGCCGTGACTCGGGTCCGCCATGCCCAGCGCGCTGGAGAGCCTGGCCGCCAGCACCATGCCAATCGCTACCGCCTCGCCATGGTTCAAGCCACCGCCGTATCCCAAGTAAGCCGCCTGCTCGGTCTCGATGGCATGGCCGAAGGTATGGCCGAAGTTGAGCAGCGCGCGTTCGCCATGCTCAAGCGGATCGCGTTCAACAATGGCGGCTTTGTGAGTACAGCTGCGGGCGATGGCGTCGGCAAGCAAGGACGCGTCTCCTGCTAGCAGGCCGTCGACATTTGATTCCAGCCAGCCCAGGAAATCCGCATCCATGATCGCGCCGTACTTGACCACTTCCGCCAATCCCGCACGCAATTCGCGGGCTGGCAGCGTGCGCAAGGTATTCGTGTCGGCGAACACTGCGCGCGGCGGATGGAATGCCCCGACCAGGTTCTTGCCTTGGGCGATGTCCACTGCGGTCTTGCCGCCTACCGAGGAGTCCACCATTGCCAGCAGGCTGGTTGGCAATTGCACGCAGTCGATGCCGCGCATCCAGCATGCCGCGGCAAAGCCGGCTAGGTCGCCGAGCACACCACCGCCGAGCGCATAGACGCAGGCGTCGCGAGTCGCGCCAAGCGTCGCCAGTGCCTCGATGACGGCGCTGAAGTGGTCCAGCGTCTTCGATGCCTCGCCTGCGGGGACGACGTGGGTAGCGATATGCGCGTCGGGTCTCGCAGTGGCCAATGCCTGTTGCAGCTGCTGCGCATACAGCGGCGCAACATCGCTATCGCTCACGATCAGCGCATGCCGGCCGCGCATCAGGGACGCCAACACAGCGCCGTCATCCAGCAGCCCCGGCCCGATTTGGATGCGGTAAGGCGATCCGCCTCCGACTTCGACCACGCGGGTGCTCATGCGCGCTGTTCCGATGTCTGTAGCAGCAGCGCCGCCAATGCATCTGCCGCGGCTTCGGTTGAATAATGCGTCGTGTCGAAGGTTACATCCGCCACGTCGCGATAAAGCGGCTCGCGCATGTGTTGCAGCTCGGCTAACCGTTGCGCTGGATCGTCAGTGGCGAGCAAGGGGCGTGTGCGATCGCCGCGCAGACGTTGCAGTTGCATGGCGGGTTCTACCTGCAAGTAAACGACTGTGCCGGCATTGCGGATTGCGCGGCGGTTGCCATCGTCCAGCACCGCGCCGCCGCCGGTCGCAATGACGCTGGCTTCGGTTTTCATGAGCGCATCCCGCAAAGCGTGGCGCTCGCGTACCCGAAATCCCGTTTCGCCTTCGCGTTCGAATATCGATGTGATGGTCATGCTCGCTTCCGCCTCGATGCAGGCATCTAGGTCGACGAATGCACGTTGCAGGGCAACCGCCAGTAATCGGCCGACACTGCTCTTGCCGCTCCCCATCGGGCCGACCATGACGATGTGCGTGTGGTTGCGCATCGCAACATGCTAGCAGCCGTGAGGGCGCCGCAGCTTGGCGATGGTCAGCAAACGGGTGCGCCGCGGATGCGGTCGCGCGACAATGGGGCATGACCAAATTCCCTGAAGCTGTCCTCACCACGTTCGAACAACTGTTTGACGAGGCCCTTGCTGCTGGCGAACCGGATCGCACGGCGATGTCGTTGGCGACCGCCACTGCCGATGGGCGGCCTTCGCTGCGTACCGTGTTGCTGAAGGCGCACGACGCGCGCGGCTTCGTGTTCTACACACACATGGATGGCCGCAAGGGGCACGAACTGCAGGCCAATCCGCGGGCGGCCCTGCTGTTCCATTGGCCGCGCATACGCGATGGCGTGCAGGTGCGCATCGAAGGTGCGGTCAGGCTGGTCGATGACGTCGAGGCCGATGCCTACTTCGCCAGCCGTCCTCGCGGCAGCCGGATCGGCGCGTGGGCGTCGCTGCAGTCGGAGACGTTGCCCAACCGCGATACGTTCGAACAGCGCATCGTCCAATTCGAAGGTGAATTCGATGGTCGTGATGTCCCGCGCCCGCCACGTTGGACCGGGTTCCGGGTCGAACCGGATGCGGTCGAGTTCTGGTTCGGCGCGCGATATCGGTTGCACGAGCGCCAACTGCACGAGCGCAATACCGAAGGTGAGTGGACGACACGGATGCTGTATCCGTGAGCACGCGCGCCTTCGGGCCGCGACGGATCGTCTGCCTGACCGAAGAGCCCACCGAAGTCCTGTACGCGCTTGGCGAACAGGACCGCATCGTCGGCATCAGTGGCTTTACCGTCCGGCCGCCACGCGCGCGCAAGGAAAAGCCGAAGGTCAGTGCCTTCACCAGCGCAAAAATCGGCGAGATCCTGAAGCTTGAGCCCGACTTCGTGGTCGGGTTTTCCGATATCCAGGCCGATATCGCCGCCGAGCTGATCCGCCACGGCATCGAGGTGTGGATCAGCAACCATCGCAGCGTCAGCGGGATCCTCGATTACGTCCGCAGGCTCGGTGCATTGGTCGGTGCGGGTGAGCGTGCCGTGGCGTACGCGGATGAATTGCGTGCCGGGTTGGAACGCATCGAGCGCGATGCAGCATCGATGCCGCGCAGGCCCAAAGTCTATTTCGAGGAATGGGACGAACCGCAGATCAGCGGGATTGCCTGGGTCAGCGAGCTGGTCGGTATTGCCGGCGGTGATGACGTCTTCCCGGAGTGCGCGGCGTCATCCTTGGCCAAGGGACGCATCCTGGCTGATCCCAGCGAAGTCATCCGGCGCGCGCCAGACATCATCCTGGGTTCGTGGTGCGGCAAGAAATTCCGCCCCGAGAAAGTCGCCGCACGTCCCGGATGGGATGCTATTCCCGCTGTTCGCGATGGCCAATTGCACGAGATCAAGTCGCCGATGATCCTGCAGCCGGGCCCGGCGGCACTGACCGATGGCGTCAACCAGATCGCGCGGATCATTCGTGACTGGTCAGCTGCTAACGCGGATACAGTTCCGCATTCGTGGTGATCTCTGCGCTTGCGCCGTTGCGAATCGCGTTGATATTGAATTGCAACGTGGCGGGTGGTGCGACGTTGAACACGCCGATGTAATCGGTCATGCCGTCGGTGGTGATGGCATGCAGCACCAAAGGCTTCGGTGGATCAGTCAGCGCTTTCGCAGTTGCCTGCAGGATCAAATCACCGGGCTCGATGCCATTGCCCTGCGCGTCCCGCACGGTGACCAGCAATAACGCGCCTGGCTGGCCACCATCGATGTGGTAGCGCTCCGCGACGGTGTCGTTGAGGTCGGCGATGTCGAGCGTCGAAGCCTGCAGGGTCGCGCCGCCGACGGTGGTCGTGGCATTTGTGGGCGGCTGCATGGGTTGCGCAGGCAACGCGGATCCGGGTCCGTCGCAGCCTGACAATGCGAGTCCGAGAACGATGGTGGCAAAAGAGGTAGCAAAAGATCGGTGCATCACAAACCTCACTCGTTTGCAGCGGACAATGCACGTCCGCGTTCGCGCGCGGCATGGATCGCGCTTGCGACCAGCGCGCGAAAACCGCCGGCCTCGAATGCTTCGATCGCGGCCTGCGTGGTGCCATTCGGCGAGGTCACCCGACGACGCAGTTCGGCAGCTTCCGGCGCATCGTGCTGGGTCAGCATGCGTGCGGCGCCCAGCAAGGTTTCAAGCGCCAAGGTCCGCGCAGCATCGGCCGGCAAGCCTTCAGCAACCCCGGCATCCATCATCGCCTCGGCCAGCAGGAACACGTAGGCGGGCCCACTGCCGGAGACCGCTGTCACTGCGTCCATCAAGTCTTCGTTGTCGATCCACACGGTCTTGCCAGCGGCGGCGAGCAGGGTTTCGGCGAAGGCTCGGCCTTCGGCATCGACATGCTGGCTGGCATGCAAGCCGGTGACTCCGGCGCCGAGCAGGGCAGGGGTGTTCGGCATCGTGCGTACCACCGGCAAATCGCCTCCGAGCCAGCGCTCCAATTGTCCACCCGTGATACCTGCGGCAATGGAGATCACGAGAGGGCGCTGCACTTGTGCCTGCGCTGAAAGCGATTCGCAGACGGTGCGCATCACCTGCGGTTTGACGGCGAAGACCCAGGTCGAGGCATCCTGCACAGCTGTCGTGCTGGTGTCGAATACCGCGACGCCAAAATCGGCATGCAGTGCGTCACGCAGGACGTCGACAGGTTCCGCGACACGGATGGATGCCGGGTCGCGGCCTTGCGCAATCAAGCCGCCAATCAGGCTGCGGGCCATGTTGCCGCCGCCGATGAACGCGATGTCGTCACTCATGTGTGTCGGACTCCTGTTGGCTTGCTGCGCGTGGACCGAAGAGCGCGCTGCCCACGCGCACCATGGTCGCACCTTGCTCTATGGCCATGGCGAAATCGTCACTCATGCCCATCGACAACGTATCAATGCCGGGATGCCGCTCCGCCAGGGCATCGAACAGCTCGCGCATCGCGCGGAATGCCTGCCTGCGTTGCTGTGGGTCTGCGCTTGGGGCGGGGATTGCCATCAGCCCGCGCAGACGCAAGCGGGGTTCGGTCGCGATCAGGTCCGCCAAAGCCATCACCTGATCGGGTGTGCAGCCATGCTTGCTGGCTTCGTCATCGATATTGACCTGCACCAGCACGTTCAACGGAGGCAGGTCCGTTGGGCGATGCCGGGCCAGCAGCGGGACCAGTTTGACGCGGTCTATCGTTTGCACCCAGTCGAAGGCACATGCGACGTCCTGCGCCTTGTTCGATTGCAGGTGGCCGATCAGGTGCCACTCCAGCCC
>JBKJOY010000380.1:0-8553 GCA_046595415.1 Thermomonas sp. | reverse complement strand
CGGTCTGCATCGGGCCCGCGCCGTCTAGCGAGAGCTATCTCAACATGGCGTCGATCATCGCCGCTGCCGAGGTCACCGACGCCCAGGCCATCCACCCCGGTTATGGTTTCCTGTCGGAAAACGCCAATTTCGCCGAGCGGGTCGAACAATCAGGCTTCGTGTTCATCGGCCCCAGGGCAGACACCATCCGCCTGATGGGCGACAAGGTCGAAGCGATCCGCGCCATGAAGGCCGCGGGCGTTCCGTGCGTGCCCGGCAGTGGCGGTCCGTTGGGCGATGACACTGCGACCAACAGCCGCGTTGCCAACGAAATCGGCTATCCGGTGATCGTCAAGGCCGCCGGCGGCGGCGGCGGGCGCGGCATGCGCGTGGTGCATACAGAAGCCGCGCTGGCCAATGCGATCGCGACCACCAAGTCCGAGGCCAAGGCCGCTTTCAGCAATGACATGGTCTACATGGAGAAGTTCCTCGAGAACCCGCGCCATGTGGAGATCCAGGTGCTGGCCGATGGCCAGGGCAACGCCATCCACCTGGGTGAGCGCGATTGCTCGATGCAGCGCCGCCACCAGAAGGTGGTCGAGGAAGCCCCTGCGCCCGGCATCACCGAGCAGCAGCGCGCGGAGATCGGCAAGGTCTGCGTGGAAGCCTGTATCCGGATCGGCTACCGCGGTGCCGGCACGTTCGAATTCCTGTTTGAGGACGGGCGCTTCTACTTCATCGAAATGAACACCCGCATCCAGGTCGAACACCCGGTCACCGAGATGGTGACGGGGATTGATCTGGTCCGCGAACAATTGCTGATCGCCTCGGGCCAGAAGCTCTCGATCAAGCAATCCGACGTGGTCATGCGCGGGCATGCGATCGAATGCCGGATCAATGCCGAGGACCCGGACAGCTTCATGCCCTCGCCCGGCCTGGTCACCCATTTCCATTCGCCCGGCGGCCCGGGCGTGCGGGTGGATTCGCACATCTACGAAGGCTATCGGGTACCGCCCAACTACGACTCGATGATCGGCAAGCTCATCGTGCATGGCGCCGACCGCGCCCAAGCCATCGCGCGGATGCGGGTGGCGCTCAGCGAAATGGTGGTGGACGGGATCAAGACCAACGTGCCGTTGCAGCAACGCATCCTGATCGACAAGGGCTTCGAGGCCGGCGGCCAGAACATTCATTACCTGGAAAAGCGCCTGGCCGAACGCAAGGACAAAACGCTCTCGATCCTCTGAGCAACGTGGCCGGTTCCGGGGTCGATTTCCGCTTATAGCGGTATCGAGTCCCGTGTCCGGAGCGCCCCATGCAACGTCGCCACATCGCTACCATCGCGCTTGCCACCACCATGGTGGCCTTGCCCGCTGCCAGCCAGCAAGGCAAGAACCCGCCGACCAACCTGTTCATCGATGTCTCCACCCAGAGCATGGCGGGGATGCCGGACATGGGCGGCATGATGGGCGGCTTGGGGGGCTTCATGGCCCGCCGCATGGGCGGCGCGGACGCCAGCAAACCGGTCTATCCGACCACCCGCGGCACCGGCGGCCTGACCGGCCAATACCTCGACATCGCGCTGCACAACGCGCTGAAACCGGGCGTGGAAGCGCAGGACATGATTCCAGGCGGGTTGAACCTCGGCAAGTCATTGACCCTGATTCCCATCGAACCGACCACCTCCACCCCAGGACGAGGCGAGGTCACGCCGGGCAAGATCCCCGATGTCGAAATGAAGATTTCCGAATACTGGGGTTGTGGCGCAAGCGTTCGACCCGGCCAGCCCAAGGTCACCACGATCAAGGTCAAGGGCGGCACGTTCAATGGCCAAGCGGGCGGCAAAGGCCGCATGCAAGGCATGGACGTCCAGACCACCGGCAGCATGTCGAAGGGCCTGTTCGCGCCTGATCGCGACATCGACCTGAAACCGGGTTACGTCTACTGGCCGAACCGCAGGAACGGCATGCAGGTGCCCAGCGGCGCACGCCTGGCCGGCGACCACAAGATCGTTGGCGACGGCATCCCGGCCTCGATGCAATTCGAGGTGCAGCAGGCGGCTGACTTCATGCCCAAGGTCGCGCTGCGCTCGCAAGGCGAGATGACGGATGCCATCGGCCTGAGCTGGCCGACGGTGGATCGCGCCCGCGCCTACTTCATCACCGGCATGCACATGGAAGTGACCGGGGAGAGCTCCTACACCATGGTGGTCTGGAGCAGCGCCGACGTGGCCGGTGCCGGCAGCGACCTGCATGCCTACCTCACTGGCGGTTATGTCGACAAATGGCTGAAGCAGAAAGTGCTGCTGCCTGCCAGCGCGACCAGTTGCACGATTCCGAAGGGCATCTTCGCCGGCGCGCCGGGCAACCAGGGCGCGATGCCGGGCATGCTGATGATGACCGCCTACGGTCCGGAAAGCTGGATCACCTATCCGCCCAAGCCGACCAATCCGAAAGAAGCATGGAATCCGGAATGGAGCGTGCGCCTGCGCGCCAAGTCCAGCACGATGTCGATCCTGGGATTGGACCTGGGCAACATGCAGGAGATCGACGATAGCGACGGCCAGCAACAACAGCGTCCGCAAAAGAAGCCTTCGATGAAGGGCTTGCTGAAGGGCATCCTGGGCGGCTGAAGCTGGTTGCACGCGACTAGGGCTTGTCCTGACCCGGCAAGCCGGTGACCATGGATGCAGGTCCCGACCCGCATCCTTTATGCCTTACCTGCAAATCACCCTGGCGTGCACCGAATCCGAACAACCGCGCTACGAGCGCGCGCTGGAGGACGTCGGTGCGCTTGCCGTGACCTTGCAGGACGCGCACCTCGACGCCGCCGACGAACAGGCGATCTTCGAACCCGGCGTCGGCGAAGTCCCGCTATGGAATGAGATGACGCTGACCGCCCTGTTCGATGCCGACACGGACGCGCTGGTGCTGCTGGCCGCGCTGGACGCGTTCGATCCAGACCTCGACTGGACCCAGCTGCATTTCGAGACGGTGCAGGACCAGGATTGGGAACGCGCGTGGCTGGACCAGTTCCAGCCGATGCAGTTTGGCCAACACACGTGGATCGTGCCGTGGAACCACGACCTGCCTGCCGGTGCAGACCACCCCGACGCTGCCGTGGTGCGGCTTGATCCGGGGCTCGCGTTTGGTTCCGGCACGCATGCGACCACTGCCCTGTGCCTGCAATGGCTGGACGAACTCGCATTGCGTGGCGAATTGCAGGGTCGCGACGTGCTCGACTTCGGTTGCGGCAGCGGCATCCTCGCCCTCGCTGCGTTGCGGCTGGGCGCGCAACGTGCGGTCGGGGTCGACAACGATCCGCAGGCGTTGATCGCCACCGCCGACAACGTGGCGCGCAATGGTCTGGCCATCGACACCTACCTGCCGCAGGACGAACCCGTCGCCAGCTACCCGATCGTGGTTGCGAACATCCTGGCATCGGCACTCGACGCACTGGCCGACACGCTCGCCGCTCGCGTCGCACCTGGTGGCCGCATCGCGATGTCGGGCATCCTGGCTGGGCAGGAAGACGATCTGCTGCAACGCTTCGGCGTTTGGTTCGACGATCTTCGGGTGGCCCGTCAGGACGACTGGGTGCGCATCGACGGGGTGCGCCGCGCATGAGCCGCACCCCGAGTTTCGCCGAGTCACCCGCCCCGCAACGCCGCCGCCTCGGCGAATGGAGCGTCTTTGTGGTGCTGCTGGCATTGCTGGCGACGCAACTGTTCTTCAGCGAACGCACGCGCCTGGCCGCCAACGCGCAATGGCGACCCGTGATATCGGCCATCTGCAGCATCGCCCGCTGCACGCTGCCTGCGTGGCACGAACCGGATGCGTTCGCGATGCTTTCGCGTGACGTGATCGCGGTGCCCGGCCGGCCGGGCGTGCTCCGCGTGCAAGCCAGCATCCGCAACGATGCGCGTTGGCCGCAGCCATGGCCGGCGCTGGTCCTCAGCCTGTCGGATGCCAATGGCCGCTTGCTTGGTAGCCGTCGTTTCGCTGCACGCGATTATTTGGGGCGCTCGCCCGACACCGCATTGCTGCAAGCCGGACAAGCCGCGCAACTGGCGTTCGACATCCTCGAGCCGGCGCCCGGCGTGGTCGCATTCGATTTCCGTTTCGAGTAAGCCACTCCCGCATCGCTCCGAAACAGCGCGCGCCGGCGAGGCCGATCCGCCATGCATGCCAGACAAGCTGCGAGCGGCCGCACATATTTGCCGATGAATGCGGCACGCCTGCGGCATTCGAAACGGCATCGCGCTAGACTGCGTGCCGCGCGTCGATGGATGAACTCGATGCGGACTCGCAACGAGGGCCCCGTTTGAACGTTTCCACTGACCGTCAGGACGGCAATCGCGCGCCATTGCGCGACCACGTGGCTACGTCCGTGCGCCGCTACTTGAGTGACCTCAACGGCTCCGGCACCGATGACCTGTACAACATCGCCTTGCGCGAACTCGAGATCCCGTTGTTCCTCGTCGTGCTGCAGCATTGCGATGGCAACCAGAGTCGCGCTGCTGCGATGCTTGGCATCCATCGCGCGACGCTGCGGAAAAAGCTGCGCGATTACAGCATCGACTGAAAGCCTTTCTTGCCTGCTGCGCTCAGCCGACAGCGCGCGGGCGGTGCTCGCTCCCTCACGTACTGGATGTACGTTCGGTTGCTGCGCTCCGTCCACACACTGTCGGCCATCGCTCGCGACGGCAATAAAGACCTTCAGTTCGCTTGGGAAATCGCGGCAAACAAGCCGCCGGTATAATTCGCGCTTCCCCGCTACAACGACCCCGATGACCAGCCAACACCTGTCCGGCCCTTCCGTGACCGTGCGTCGCGCCCTGTTGTCGGTGTCCGACAAGACCGGCCTGCTTGAACTGGCCAAGGCACTCACCGCGCGAGGCGTGGAACTGCTGTCCACCGGCGGCACTGCGAAGGCGCTCCGCGAGGCCGGCATCGCGGTCAAAGACGTCAGCGAGGCCACGGGTTTCCCGGAAATGATGGACGGCCGGGTCAAGACCCTGCACCCGATGGTGCATGGGGGATTGCTCGGGCGCGCCGGCATCGACGATGCGGTGATGGCGCAGCACGGCATCGAGCCCATCGACCTGCTGGTGCTGAACCTCTACCCGTTTGCGGCGGTGTCGGCCAACCCTGACAGCACCTTTGATGAGGTGATCGAGAACATCGACATCGGCGGCCCGGCGATGCTGCGCAGCGCAGCGAAGAATTTCGCACGCGTCGCGGTGGCCACCGATCCGGTGCAATACGCCGGCATCATTGAAGAAATGAATGCGCACGATGGCGCACTGTCGGGCAAGACCCGCTTCGAGCTCGCGGTGGCTGCGTTCAACAACGTCGCCTTCTACGACGCCAGCATCAGCAACCACCTGTCGTCTATCCAGGCCGATGGCGCGCAGGCGCTGTTTCCAGGCCAAACCAATTCCAATTTCGTGAAGGTCATGGACCTGCGCTACGGCGAAAATCCACACCAGCACGGCGCGTTCTACCGCGACCTGTGGCCGGTACCGGGCACGCTGGCCACCTTCCGCCAGTTGCAGGGCAAGGAACTGAGTTTCAACAACATCGCCGACAGCGACGCGGCGTGGGAATGCGTACGTCAGTTCGACGTGCCGGCCTGCGTGATCGTCAAGCACGCCAATCCCTGCGGCGTGGCGCTTGGCGTGGCCTGCGGCGATGCCTATGAGCTCGCGTACGCCACCGACCCGACCTCCGCATTCGGCGGGATCATCGCATTCAACACCAAACTGGATGCCGCCACTGCGAGAGTGATCCTGGACCGCCAATTCGTCGAAGTGCTGATTGCCCCGGACTATGACGACGACGCACTCGCTTACGCGAAGAAAAAGGCAAATGTGCGGGTGCTACGCATCCCGCACGGCGACGGCAAGAACAACATGGACATCAAGCGCGTCGGCAGCGGATTGCTGATGCAGACCAGCGATATCCGCGAGGTCGGCCGTGATGAATTGAAAGTGGTGACGAAACTCGCGCCTACCGAATCACAATTCAATGACCTGCTGTTCGCCTGGCGCGTGGCTAAATACGTGAAGTCCAACGCGATTGTCTATGCGAAGGACCTGCGCACGATTGGCGTTGGCGCCGGCCAGATGAGCCGCGTGTATTCCGCGCGCATTGCCGGCATCAAGGCGACCGACGCCGGCTTGCAGGTCGAAGGCTCGGTGATGGCGTCGGATGCGTTCTTCCCCTTCCGCGACGGCATTGACGCTGCGGCGGATGCGGGCATCAAGGCGGTGATCCAACCCGGCGGGTCGATGCGCGATGCAGAAGTGATCGCGGCCGCCGATGAACACGGACTCGCAATGGTGTTCACTGGCGTGCGGCATTTCAGGCACTAGGGCTCACATGAAAATCCTGGTCATCGGCGGCGGCGGTCGCGAACACGCGTTGGCCTGGAAGCTCGCGCAGTCAGCTCGTGTCGATGCGGTCATCGTCGCGCCCGGCAACGCGGGCACTGCGCATGAACCCAAGTGCCGCAACATCGACGTCAAAGCCACCGACATCGATGGCCTGCTCGCGCTGGTGCGCGACGAAGGCATCGAACTGACCGTGGTCGGTCCCGAAGCGCCGCTGGTAGCAGGCGTGGTGGATCGGTTTCGTGAAGCGGGCCTGCGCATCTTCGGGCCGACCGCCGCTGCGGCGCAGCTGGAAGGCAGCAAAGCCTATGCGAAGGATTTCCTGCATCGCCATGAGATCCCGACGGCGTATTACGCGGTGCACACGAATGTCGATGACGCACTCACTTACGTTCGCAGCAAAGGTGCCCCCATCGTCATCAAGGCCGATGGCCTGGCCGCCGGCAAGGGCGTGATCGTTGCGATGAACCTCCCTGAAGCCGAAGCCGCGGTGCGCGACATGCTGGAAGGCAACGCGTACGGTGATGCCGGCGCGCGCGTGGTGATCGAGGAATTCCTCGACGGGGAGGAAGCCAGTTTCATTTCGATGGTCGATGGCATCACCGCATTGCCGATGGCGACATCTCAAGACCACAAGCGCGTCGGCAACGGCGATACCGGCCCGAATACCGGCGGCATGGGCGCCTATTCGCCGGCGCCGGTGGTCACGCCTGAAATACACGCGCGCGTCATGCGCGAGATCGTCAATCCGACCGTGCGGGGCATGATCGACGACGGCATCCCGTTCACCGGTTTTCTATATGCAGGCCTGATGATCGATGCCAGCGGCGCGCCGAAGGTGATCGAATTCAACGTACGTTTCGGTGATCCGGAAACGCAGCCGATCATGCTGCGGCTGGACTCGGATTTGCTGGATCTGATCGAAGCCGCGCTTGATGCGCGCCTGCATGCCACTGAAGCGCGCTGGCTGCCGCAGCCTTCGCTCGGCGTGGTGATGGCGGCTGCACACTATCCGGACACGCCGCGCAGCGGTGACGCGGTCCACGGGCTGGATTCGACACTGCCGGTCGGCAGCAAGGTATTCCATGCCGGCACTGCGCTGGATGCCGATGGCAACGTGATCACCAGCGGCGGTCGCGTGCTGTGCGTGTGCGCGCTGGGCGATGACGTGGGCGAAGCGCAGCAACGTGCCTACGCTGCGCTGTCATCGATCCATTGGGACGGCGAATTTCATCGCAACGACATCGGCTGGCGTGCGATCGAACGCGAACGCGCCGGCCACTGAGCCGGCGCGCCTAACCGGTAGATATCAGGCCGACATCGTCGCATTGTCGATCACGAAGCGATACTTCACATCGCTCTTGAGCATGCGCTCGTAGGCCTCGTCGATCTGCTGCGCGGTGACCATCTCGATGTCCGAGACGATGCCGTGCTCCGCGCAGAAATCCAGCATCTCCTGGGTCTCGGCGATGCCGCCGATCAACGAACCTGCGATCGACTTGCGACCGAAGATCAGTCCTGCGACGTTCGGGCTCGGATGCGGGGTGGCCGGCACGCCGACCAGGCACATCGTGCCGTCGCGCTTGAGCAGGCTGGTGAACGCATCCAGGTTGTGCGGCGCGGCAACGGTGTTGAGGATGAAATCGAAGGTGCCCGCATGTTGCTGCATCTGCGCGGCGTCCTTCGAAATCACGACGTCGTCCGCACCCAGCTTGAGGGCGTCCTCACGCTTGCTTTCGCTGGTGGTGAACGCCACGGTGTGCGCGCCCATCGCGTGGGCCAGCTTGACGCCCATGTGACCAAGCCCGCCGATCCCGACGATGCCGACCTTCTTGCCCGGCCCCGCTTTCCAATGACGCAGTGGCGAATACGTGGTGATCCCCGCGCACAGCAATGGCGCAACCGCTGCCAGCTGGTCCTCGGCATGGGTCACTTTCAAGACGAACTTTTCATCGACCACGATACGCTGCGAATAACCGCCCAGCGTGTGACCGGGCGCATCCGGCGTCGCCCCGTTGTAGGTGCCGACAAAGCCAGTGGTGCAGTACTGCTCCAGTCCCTCGTCGCAGGACGCGCAATGCTGGCAGCTGCCGACCAGGCAGCCAACGCCCACGGTGTCGCCGACCTTGAACTTGCCGACATCACTGCCGACCGCGGTGACATGGCCCACGATCTCGTGG
>JBKJOY010000365.1:0-4477 GCA_046595415.1 Thermomonas sp. | reverse complement strand
ACCCTGTTCCAGTCCCCACACGCCACCACTGGTACCGGAATCGACGTAGTGAAGTCCCTTGCCGGTCACGGTCGCAGCGCGGCTCAAGGTGTCTTTGTAGTTCGAGTTGCCGCCATCAATGATCGTGTCGCCTGCGGCCAGCAATGGCAGCAGCGCATCCACGGTGCCGTCGGTGATATCGCCCGCAGGCACCATCATCCACACCGTGCGCGGTGCCGGGAGTTTGTCGACCATAGCCTGCAATGAGTCCGCCGACTCGCCGCCAAATCCTTCCACACGCTTGCGTGCGTCGGCAACGGGATCGAAACCGACCACACGATGTCCACCTTTCACCAGTCGCTGCGCCATGTTGGCGCCCATCTTGCCCAAGCCGATCATGCCGATGTCCATGCGATTTCCTGTTACGTGGGGGAAGTTGCCGGTGCCAGCGGATGTTCGCGGCACCAGGCCCTGGCTGCTGTTGCGATCCCCGTCGACTGCGTCGGGTAGGGGTGGAGCACCTGAGCCAGTCCGCGCATGCCGACGCCAGTGACCATCGCCTGGGTGACCTGGCTGATCATCTCGCCAGCCTGGGTTCCGACAATCGTCGCGCCGAGGATACGGTCCTGGTCATCGGCGACGTGGATCTTGATGAAACCGGTGCCTTCGCCATCGATCACGGCGCGGTCAACGGTATGCATCGGAACGGTGTAGGTGGACACCGCGATTTGCTGCTCCATCGCCTCGCGCACATGCAGGCCCACATGGGCGATCTCCGGATCGGTGAACGTGCACCACGGCATGGTGAGGTCGCTGACCCGTTGTTGCCCGCCGTACAGCGCATTCGCAACCGCCATGCGCGCCGTTGCAGTCGCGACATGCGTGTATCGATAGTCCATGCATGCATCGCCAGCCGCATAGATCGAAGGATTGCTGCTGCAAAGGAAGTCGTCGACGTGGATGCCGCGGGCCAGGTCGTATTCGACGCCCGCCGCCTCCAGGCCCATGCCCTCGATACGTGGAATCCTGCCGGTCGCGATCAATACGGCATCGGCAATCACCTTGGAGACATAATCGTCATTACGCAGCTCGGCATGCAACTCGCCATCGACGCGGCTGATCGAGGTCACCTCGGTGTTGAGCCGCACTTCGATGCCGTCACGCGCGAATGCAACCGACAGGATCTGTGCGGCATCGCGCTCCTCGCCGGGCAGGAATAGCGGCATGTCCTGGACAATGATCACGCTGCTGCCGAAGCGCCGGAATGCCTGCGCAAGTTCACAGCCCAAAGGGCCGCCACCGATGACCAGGAGTCGATTGGGCAGCGAGTCGATGCCGAAGATCGATTCATTGCAGTAATAGTCGACGTTGTCGAGGCCGGGGATATCCGGGATGTCGGGACCCGCGCCGGTCGCGATGAGCGCCTTCTCGAACTGCAGCGCCATTCCATCGATTTCCAGCCGATCAGGAGTGACGAAACGGGCTTGGCCACGGAATAAATCGATGCCGGCTTCCTGCAACAGCCGCGGTGAGATGGCGCGACTCATGCGCGCGCGCACCTGCAGGACGCGAGCCATCGCAAGTGGGAAGTCGACCTCGATGCCGTCAGGAACCCGCGCCCCGAAATCCCGTGCGTGTTGCATGTCGGCATAGGCGCGCGCGCTGCGGATCAGCACCTTGGACGGCTCACTGCCGTAGTTCAGGGAATCCCCGCCCAGCAGGTCGCGTTCAATCAGGGCGACGCTCACCCCCGAATCGGCGGCCGAGATCGCAGCAGCCAGTCCTGCGGGCCCTGCGCCGATCACGACCAAACCGTAACCGACATCGGCAACCGGATTGCGCCACGCCGGTGGCTCAAGATTTTCCTGCAACTCGCGGCGCACGTCGGGGCTGACCGAGCTGCCCGAGCCTGCATCCTTGAGGTTGGCGGAAGCGAGTGGCATTAGTGGGATTCCGCGCTGCAAATGACTTCATCCAGCCATCCGCCATTGAACCCGGCGCGCTGCAAGCCGTCGACGACCCAACGACATTGCCGCATGAGTCGCCAGACCGTTCCGGCCCTGTGGTTTTCAAGCATCATCACAACGATCCCCTGGTCCAACCCAAAAAGGCCTGGCGATACCCACGCGGTGCCGTCAGCGCCGGCCAAACCCGGATTGAAACCACTGGCGAAGGCATGCTCGTGGAGGATTTCCGGATAGCGGGTGGCCATCGTCCGCACCGCATCCAGCACGAGGTCGGGTTCGAATGGCAGACATGCCAATACGGCCGGCGCGGACAACGTCCCGTCATCAGGTCCGTATGGCGCACTGCGTGCTGCGTAACCATATAAGTGGCGTGGTTCGCCATCGATGCCTTCCATTTCATCGCTGGGTCCATCGCAGGCGCTCAATCCCCACACGTTCGCGCCGTAACCGCTGTGTCCGCGTGGATTGATGCACGCGTAGGCACGTTGCACGTGCAAGGCGCGCCGGCTGTTCTCGAAGTAATCGCAGTGCTTCTCGCGCATGAAGCGGTCGCGGATGCCGCGAAAGTCGATCCATGCATGCGAAAACTGGTGGATGAACAGCGGACCGCCAAGCAGGAAATCGTGTCCATACAGGTTTTCCCACTGGTAGGTCGCGGTCCACGCGTTGTAACAGTCGCCATTGATCGGATGGGTCGGCGAGCCTAGCGCCAGTACGTACAGCACGATGGCCTCGTTGTAGCCTTCCCATCCGTAGTGGAGGAAGCCGCATTCCGGCTTCCAGCCCTGCTGGATCGTGCCGCAACCGTTTTGCGACCACGCCCAATCAACGCGACGGTACAGTGCATCGACAATCGCGCGCAGTTCTGCTTCGGCGGGCGTGTCCGCGTCGAAATACTGGCTCGACACCAGGGCACCGGCGATCAGCAGCGCGGTGTCGATCATCGAGAGCTCGCAACGCCACACCCGGGTACCGGCATCACGATCCAGGAAATGGAAATAGAACCCTTTGTAGCCGGTGGACTCTGGTGTGCCGGCTTGATCACTGTCAAGGAAGAACCGCAAGGCGGTCACGCAATGGTCAAGTGCGACATCGCGCGCTATCCAGCCACGTTCGACCGCCACCGGATACGACGACAGCGCGAATCCCACCACGGCAATGCTGATCGGCGAACCGTCACGCGACGTATCGGCGAAAAGGCCATTGGATGGAATGCGGTTGCGCAGGAAGTAGTCGAAGGCAGCTCGCTGGTACCGATCGATGATCACTTCGTCGCTCACTGCAGCGGCGCCGAGCGCTAAGCACAAGGATTCATCCTCTCCGGCTTTGCCGGAAACGGTCTCGACGGCAGTGTGGGTGTTTGTCATCGGCACGTTGGGACTAGTCTAGGGTGGGAAGTGTTAATGGCGCGCCTAGGCATTGACTCCGCCATTACGGTTGGAATGCCATAAGTACAGATTGCCGCGTGGAAAAAGTGTTCAATGGATGATCGTTCAATTCCCGCTGCGCACGTACTGGCCCCTACGCCGCACGCACACCTGCTCTCGAACGGGCGCTACCGGGTGATGCTGACGACTGCTGGATCCGGTTACAGCCAGTGGGCGGGTTGCGCCATCACGCGCTGGCGCGAGGATCCTACCTGCGATCCATGGGGCAGTTATGTGTACGTGCGTGATGTCGCCAATGGCGCGACCTGGTCGGCAGGATTCCAGCCCACCGGCAGGGCAGCGGATACCTACGCAGCCACCTTCAGTGAAGGCAGTGCGCGGATTGAACGGCGCGATGGCAGCATCACCAGCTCAACCGAAGTCCTCGTCGCTGCAGATGGTGATGGCGAACTGCGGCGAATCTCGTTTCGCAACCATGGCGATGAGCCTCGTGAACTCGAAATCACCAGCTACGCCGAGCTGGTGCTGGCGCCACTCCGAAACGATGCATCGCATCCGGCATTCTCAAAATTATTCGTGTGTACCGAGTACCTGCCAGAGCAACAGCTCCTGTTGGCAACGCGGCGCCGGCAGACGCCTGCCGATCAACAGGCCATCTGGGTAGCGCAATGGCTGGACGTGGAAGGCGTGGCGGCTGCTGATCTGCAATGGGAGACCGACCGCGCCCAGTTCATCGGACGCGGTGGCAGCCTGCGGGCGCCAGCCGCCTTTGCAGACGGCGCGTCATTGCACAGCGGCGCCGGTACCGTACTGGATCCCATTTTCAGCATGCGCCGGCGTGTGCATGTTGCTGTTGGTGCAAGCGTGCATCTGCAGTGGTGGACGGTCGCAGCGGATTCGCGCGAGGGCGCGTTGGCACTTTTGCAGCACTATCGGGATCACCAGGATTCTTGCGCGGTCAGGGAAGGCGCGTTGCAGCAAGCTCAAGATGCATTCACCAAAATAGGCATCGATGCGGAGCAAGCAGCGCGCTTCCAACGTCTGGCAACTGCATTGTTCTATACCGATGCTTCGTTGCGAGCGGCTCCGGAATCGATCGAACGCGGGCGCGGCGGCGCGCCCACCCTCTGGGCAGGCGGGATT
>JBKJOY010000315.1:0-5406 GCA_046595415.1 Thermomonas sp. | reverse complement strand
ATATCCACCGCGCCCATGTACACCACGCACTCCAGCCCCAATCGCGCAGCGACCGTAGCGGTAGCCACGCCGTGCTGCCCGGCGCCGGTTTCGGCAATGATCCGCGTCTTGCCCATGCGCTTGGCCAGCATCGCCTGGCCAATGGTGTTGTTGATCTTGTGCGCGCCGGTGTGATTGAGGTCTTCGCGCTTGAGCAAGATGCGCGCACCGCCGTTTTCGCGGCTTAGCCGTTCGGCGAAGTAGATCGGGCTTGGACGGCCGACGTAATGGGCCAGGTCGCGCTCGAATTCCTCGATGAAGGCAGGATCCACCCGCGCCGCGTCATACGCCGCTGCCAGTTCCTCCAGCGGTTCGATCAAGGTCTCGGCGACGAAGCGCCCGCCATAGCGACCGAAGTGCCCAGACGCATCCGGCCAGGCATGGAAGTCGATGGGTTCGGCTTGCTCAGCGCCCACAGGCATGACAGCTGTCTGGCGCGTCATCGTCGCCAAGTTCGATGCAATCGGCACGTCTCACTTCCTCCACGAAACGGCGCATCAAAGCGCCGTCCTTGATTCCGGGTGCGGTCTCAATGCCGCTGGATACATCCACGCCCCAAGGCGTGGCCGCGCGCACAGCGGCCAACACATTATCCGGGGAAAGTCCGCCTGCGAGCACATAAGGTTTGCTCATATCGTCAGGAATCCTGTCTATGGCCATGCGCTGGCCACTGCCGCCTGACGCGCCTGGCGCGTGGCCATCCAACACGAAGCCGGCCGCATGCGGATAACGGGCATGCAACATGCGCCCCGTCATCGCGGCCTCATCGCCGCCCATGCCGATGCCCTTCAGGTAGGGCAAGCCGAAGCGCCGGCAGAACACATCATCTTCCTGGCCGTGGAACTGCAGCAGCGTAGGACGCGCCTGGCTGATCGCCGCGCGCACTTCTTCAATATCGTTATCCATGAACAGGGCCACCGCATCGACCAGCGGCGCCAGCGCATCACGCAAGCTTCGCGCGGCCTCCGGCGTGACCCGGCGTGTGCTCTTTTCCGCAAATATCAGGCCCACCGCATCCACGCCCAATTCACCCGCCAAGCGAACATCGCCGGCGCGGGTCATGCCGCAAAACTTGATGCGTGTTCGAAACAGTGCGCGGTTCATCGGCTGCCCTCAGGCGGAAAGATCATGGCTGCAGACTTCCTGCGGCAGGCCCCATTCTGGCGGATAACGCGGCCCCAGGAACAACAAACCCTCTGATGGCGCAGTCGGACCCGCTACGCTGCGGTCGCGCCCCGCGAGCAATTGTGCAATCCATTCACGCGGTTGTTCACCACGTCCGACGCACAGCAACGACCCCACGATGTTGCGCACCATGTGGTGGAGAAAGGCGTTGGCCTGCACTTCCACAATGGTTTCATCGCCATCCTGGCTGACCTCGATGCGCTGCATGTCTCTGCGTGCATGGCTGGCTTGGCATTGCGAGCTCCGAAACGCAGAAAAATCCTGCATCCCAAGCAGGGCCTGCGCCGCTTCATGCATGGCGGGGCCATCCAGGGACATGCGCTCCCAGCTCAGGTACTGGCCCATCAGCGCCGGGCGGGTCATCCGACTGAACAGCCGATAGCGATATTGGCGTGCGCGTGCCGAAAAGCGCGCACTGAAATCATCGGCCACCGGCACGCACCAACGGACCGACATCGCCTTCGGCAGGTTCGATGTCGTCCCCAGTTGCCACGCGCGCGGCGTACGCACCACATCGGTATCGAAGTGCACGACCTGGCACCGCGCATGCACGCCTGAATCCGTGCGGCCAGCGCAAACGGTGGTGATCGGCGCATTGGCGACGCGTGACAGGGCGCTTTCCAACGCGGTCTGCAAGCTGCCATCACGCGCTTGCGAACCCGCCACACTCAACCGCTGCCAGCCGGAAAATCCGCTTCCGTCGTATTCGATCCCCAACGCCAGCCGCATGCCCGTCCTTGCGTGTACTTAGCCGATATCGCGCAGCAGCTTGGAGGCTTCGGTGCGCAACAGCGGGTTGGCGGCGCCCTGCTTGATTTCGACCAGCAACTGCTTGGCTGAATGTTCGTCGCCGATATCCAGGAACGCGCGGGCCAGCTTCATGCGCTGCTCGGCAGTGGCTGGCTCCGGCACGGGTTCGACCGGGAGCTCAGACGACGCGAAACTCGGCGCGCTGGCGGCTGGTGAATCTGCCGTTGTTGGTGCGATCGCATCACCTTCCGCCTCGGCCTTGACCCAGCGCCCGGAGTGCCATGTAGGCGCTTCGATATGTGGGGACGGTGTGGGCGGCAGTTCATTCGCATCGAAGACTGGTTCGGCTTCCTCAGCCATGGCAGTTGCGGCCATGTGCGGCACCTCTGCAATGGATGCCTCATCCGCGGTGTCGCTCATTTCCGACGCCGCAAAGACCGGACCACGCATGCTGGCTGCCAATGCCTCACTGTCGAAGCTGCGGCGGGACGGAGGTGCCACGGGTGACGGTCGACGTCGCGAGAACAACCACCCCAGCAATGCCAGTCCCACGAACGCCAGTCCACCCCATAGCCATGGCATGAAATTGCTCGCATGTGGCGGCTGTTCCGGTGCGGGCTGCGCGGTCTGGGTGACCGGTGTCGTGGCTTGCGCGGCTGGCTTCGCTGCCGGGATATTGGCCGCCATGCGAGCATCCGCCAGGCGCTGCTGTGCGCTCGCCAATTCGCTGTCTTTCAGGGTCAGCAACTGCGCCTGGTCTTGCTTCAGCTTCTCGAGTTCGGCGACACGTTCTTTCAAGTCACTGATCTCAGCCTTGCGTGCGGCCAGGTCTTCATCGCGTTGCTGCAATTGCTGTTGGAGCATGGTGCCCTCGCCTCCGGCATTGGTGCCGGATCGTGTACCGGTGGCCTTGCCGGCGACTGCCGCCGGCACGATTGCCAGCCGTGCCTGTGCTTGTGGTGCCGTCGCGGCGGGTTTTGCAATTGCCGCTGGCTTGGCCGCAGCCACGGGCTTGGAAGCCAAGGGCTTGGGAGCTGTGGGCTTCTCTGCGGCTGGCTTGGCAACGGCAGCGTTTTCCGCCGCCGGCTTAACCACCGCTGGTGTGGCGGGCGAGACGCTGCGCTTGGGCGACACAGCATCTGCAGCCGCCACGTCTGGCTGCATGACCGGTCGCCGCGCCTGTCGCCACTGCTGCATCTGCTCGCGCACGACCAGCTGCGCTTCGGCGGCACTTACTTTGGCGCGATCGTCGACGCCCGGCACGCGCAGGACCGCGCCCTGGCGAAGCAGGTTGATGTTGTCATTGAGGAACGCGTCCGGATTGGCACGCAACAACGCCAGCATGGTTTGCTCTAGGTTGTAAGGACCCGCCTGGCCCAGCCCACTGGCAATCTTCGACAAGGATTCGCCGGCCTTGACCGGGCCATATTGCGAAGGCGACTTCACAACGGGTGGCGCAGGCTCCGATGCCTCCGCAACCCGGTCGCGTACCGGCGCGGGTGAAGCCATGGGTCGAACTGGTTGAGGCGCGATTGCGCTGGACGCGGGCAGCGGCTCTGGCTCGGCCGCAGGCTGGGCGACCGGCATGGGCGCGGGCATGGGCGCGGGGATTGGCGATGCAACAGGCGCAGGCGGCGTGGTTGCGACGCGGGGCTGCACAGGCGCGACAGGCGTCGGCACTGCTGGTGCGACGATTGGCGCCTGCGCTACGGGCCGTTGCACCACGTTCGGCTGGGCGATGATGGGCGCGCTGATGGCAGGCTGCAGTGGCGCGCTGGCAGTGCGCGGCGCATCCACCAGGGCCGAATACTCGCGCACCAAGCGACCCTGGCCCCAGTCGACCTCGATCAGGAAATTCAGCACTGCCTGGTTGACCGGCGCCACCGTGGTGACTCGGATCACTGGGCGGCCGCGAGCATCGTTGCCGAGGCTGAAGCGCAAATCGGCGGCAATGCCCTGCGGCGGCTGCAATCCCACCCTGCGGAACGTCTCGGGAGAGGCCAAGCGTGCCTGCAGCGCCTGCAATTCACCCGGGGTGGTGGAAATGATCGGGATTTCCGCCAGCAAAGGCTGGTTGATCCGCGACTTGACTTCGATTTGCCCCAGGCCCAACGCAAGCGCGTTGCCCGCCGCAAGCAGCAGTACCGTGGCAATCGCGATGCGTAGTGGCTTGATCACGTGTTCTCCCCTGAAGCCAGACCACTGGTGTGCTACTGGCAATGCCCGCCGCGACTCTAGCCGTGAGCGGCCTTCGCCGGCAAGCCATCCGCCACCAACACCTCGGCAATCTGTACGGCGTTGAGCGCCGCACCCTTGCGGATGTTGTCGGCCACCACCCAAAGGTTGAGGCCATGCGGATGCGAAATATCTTCGCGGATGCGCCCCACGTATACCGGATCCTTGCCGGAGGCGTGCGTGACCGGCGTCGGGTAACCGCCACCGCGCGGCTCGTCGACCACCTCGATGCCCGGCGCGGCTTCCAGCAATTCGCGCGCGCGCGCAGCCGTCAGCTTGTCGCGGGTCTCGATTGCCACGGCTTCGGAATGGCCGTAGAACACCGGCACGCGGACCACGGTGGCATTCACCAGGATGCTGTCGTCGCCCAGGATCTTGCGGGTTTCCCAAACCAACTTCATTTCTTCGGTGGTGTAGCCGTTGTCAGTGAAATCGCCGCCGTGGGGGATCACGTTGAAGGCGATCTGCACCGGATAGACCTCGGGTTCGGCATCCTTGAAGGCCAGCAGGCCGGCGGTCTGCCGTCCAAGTTCTTCCAGCGCTTTCTGCCCGGTGCCGGACACGGACTGATAAGTGGCGATGTTGATGCGTTCGATCTTCGCCGCATCGTGGAGTGGTTTGAGCGCGACCATCAACTGCATGGTCGAGCAATTGGGGTTGGCAATGATCCCCCGAGGGCGCTCACGCGCGGCTTCCGGATTGACCTCGCTGACCACCAACGGCACGTCGTTGTCGTTGCGGAACGCCGAGGAATTGTCGATCACGACCGCGCCTGCTGCAGCAAAACGAGGCGCGTATTCCTTCGACACCGATCCTCCCGCCGAGAACAGCGCGATGTCGATGTCGGCGGGATCGAAGCTGGCCAGGTCACGCACCGTGATGTCCTGATTGCCGAACTTGACCTTGCCGCCGGCCGAACGCGTGCTGGCCAACGCGACGACTTCGCTGGCCGGGAACCCGCGCTCGTGCAGGATCGACAGCATCACTTCGCCGACCGCGCCGGTCGCGCCGACGACGGCGACCTTGTATTGCTTGCTGCTGTTCATGGCGTCCTTGATTCGTGGTTCTTGCATTTGTAGAGGATGGCGCGACGGTGAGACCGGCGGGCGATTGCGTAGCGGCATTTAGAGCCGCGGAGCGAACGCACGCCGGTAGGCGCCGTCGCATCGCAGTCGTTACTCGGTCACGTGTGCTGGA
>JBKJOY010000122.1:0-3832 GCA_046595415.1 Thermomonas sp. | reverse complement strand
GTTTGCGGCATAACCAAAGGTATTGGGCTGAACGCGTCCCCAGCGCAACGCGAGCAGTGCGGCCAGGCCTTCGTTGACCATGCGACCCGCAAACGGATACACGAACAGATGCCAGCCGTCGCGGGTGCGGATGAATTCGGCGACGCTGCGTTCCGGCGTGGGTATTTGTGAAAGCATCGCCTGCACGTCCAGCAGTCCGCGTGCGAAGCGCATTTCGGGTGAGCGGGTGTCGTCCTGCAGCGTCTGCAGCATCTGCCGCCCCAGTTCGTTGGACAGCGGCATGCGTCCGCCTGCCCACTTCGGCACGCGACCATCGCGAACCTTGGCGATCCGCACATACGCGGTCATGTCCTGGATCCTGGCCAGTTGCAAAGAACGCCCGGCGAACTGGAAGACGTCACCGGTTTTCAGCCGCGCAATAAACGCTTCCTCCACGGATCCCAACGACCCGCCCTTGAGCAAGCGCACGTTGAAGCTGCCGTCACTGGTAATGGTGCCGATATTGAGCCGATGGCGAAGCGCCACTCTACGATCAATCACGCGATACATGCCGTCATCGCCGACGTCAACGCGGCGGAAATCCGGATAGTGCTCGAGCGCTGCACCGCCACGCACGATGAAGTCGAGCACCTCCTGGAATTGCTGATCAGTCAGTTCATGAAAGTTGTAACTGCCACGCACTTCCCGCAGCAGTTGCTCCGGTGAAAATCCGCCGCCCAACGCGAGGGTGACGCAATGCTGCGCCAACACGTCCAGCGACAACCGCGGCACCGTGCGTGATTCGATGTGGCCTGCCAGCAATGCCGCGCGCACCGCGGCATATTCCACGACTTCCAGTGCATGCGTCGGCACGCAAATGATCCTGCTTGCCTCACCCGGGCGATGACGACTGCGCCCCGCGCGCTGGATCAGCCGCGCCACGCCCTTCGGACTGCCGATCTGGAACACCTGGTCCACGGCGGGGAAATCCACGCCCAAGTCCAAACTTGAGGTCGCGACCACGCAGCGCACTCTGCCATCGCGCAAGCCTTGTTCCGCCTCCACGCGTAGCGCCTGCGACATCGAACCATGGTGCAACGCGAGCGTGTCCGGCGCGTCCAGCCAGACCGACGACAAGGCCTTGTGCCACAGCTCGGCCTGCGCCCGCGTATTGGTGAACACCACGCTGGAGCGCGCATCTGCCAGCAGTTCGCTGACCCGCTGCAGCTGACTCATGCCCAGATGGCCCGCCCACGGGAAATGCTCACTGGCGTCAGGCAGCAACGTGTGCAAGTGGATCCTGCGGCGCGCGGCGCCATCGATGATATCCGGCACCGATGTACTCACGGGCAGCAATGCTGCGGCGGCTTCCTGCAGGTTTCCGAGTGTTGCCGACAAACCCCAGGTACGCGCCTCGGGCGCCATCGCACGAACGCGTGCAAGCCCCAACTGCAACAGCACGCCCCGCTTGTTGCCCATCAACTCATGCCACTCATCCACCACGATCCAGCGCAAGCCATGCAGTAGCTCTGCGCAGTCCGGATAACTCAACATCAGTGCCAGTGATTCGGGGGTGATCACCAGCACTTCGGCTTGCCCGGTGCGGGCCAGCCGACGATCACGTGCACTGGCGTCGCCGGTGCGCATCGCCACCGTCCAGCCTGTCTGCAACGCGTCCAGAGGCTCCCGCAGCGCACCCACGGTATCGTTGGCAAGCGCACGCAACGGCGTCACCCACAGCACCTTGATGCGACCCGTTGCCAGCTTCGCGCCGCGCACAGGTTTGGCTGTCACCGGTGAACACATCGCTTCGAGCAATGCGCCACCGAACGCGGCGAGTGTCTTGCCACTCCCGGTGGGTGTGACGATGAGCCCCGAGCCACCAGCAAGGCCGCGCGCCCACGCCCGCTTCTGGAACGGTGCGGGCGACCAACCGCGTGTCTCGAACCATTCCATCAAGCGCTTACGTGCAGCGCGCAAGCCCGCAGTGTCCGCGTTCAAGCGGCCAGGCCCGCCAACGTGGCGAGCGCATCTGCATCTTCGGCTTGCTTGTCCATACGCCAGCGCAGGATCCGCGGGAACCGCGTGGCGATCCCGGACTTGTGCCGGCTGGATCGATTCACTGCCTCGAACCCCAGCTCGAACACCAGCTCCGGCGTCACTGAGCGCACCGGCCCGAATCGCTCCCTGGTATGCGCGCGGATCCACTTGTCCAGCTTGAGGATCTCGGCGTCCGTCAACCCCGAATATGCCTTTGCAACCGGCACCAACTTGCCGTCGTCCCAAAGCGCGAAGGTGTAGTCGGTATAGAGATTACTGCGCCTGCCGTGCCCCGCCTGTGCATAGACCAGCACGGCATCGATCGTCATGGGATCGACCTTCCACTTCCACCAGTCACCGCGCTTGCGGCCGCCCACATAGGGTGAACTCGCGCGCTTCAGCATCAGGCCTTCCACGCCGCGTTCGCGCGACTCGGAACGCAAATCTGCGGCAGCGTGCCAGTCGCTCGCAACGATTGGCGGTGAGAGGCGTAGCATCGGGTGATCCATCTCGGCAACCAGTGATTCCAGATGCGCCCGGCGCACCTGCAATGGCTGCTGCCTGAGATCCACGCCGTCGAGTTCCAGCACGTCGTAGACCACCATCACGACGGGTGTGTCGGCGAGCACCTTGGGGCCCGGTTTGCGGCGCTGGATCCGCGTCTGCAACGCCGAGAAGGGCCGAGGCTCAACCGCGTCAGCACTCCACGCCAGCAATTCGCCATCCAGCACGCAGGCAGGCAGCAGCGCAGCCATGGATTCGATTTCCGGGAAGCGGCCATCCAGCCGTTCTTCGCCGCGCGACCACAAGGCAACCTCACCCTCGCGATGGATCAACTGCAGGCGAATGCCATCCCATTTCCACTCGATATGCCAGTCCTGCACGTCGCCCAGACTGGTTGCGAGCCCCTCCAGCGGCGATGCCAACTGGAACGCGTACGGTGTACTTGCGTCTCCTGATTGCGGCGCGCTCGACAGCAGTGCGATCGCGAAATCCGCGGTCGGCTCCCACGTGCCCAGCATGCGCTGCGCAATGACCGCGACCTCGAGACCTGACACTTCTGCCAGCGCCTGCTGCAACAGGCCTTGCGACACACCGATGCGCAGGCTGCCGGTGAGCAGCTTGTTGAAGACCAGCCGCTCGGTCTCTGGCAACCCATCCCATGCCTCGGTGATGAACGCGCGGCGCACCTCTGGCGCTGCGTTGGCTACCGACCACAGGCCCTGCGTGATCCATTCGCACAGTCCACGCTCCGGCGCGTCTTTCGTCGCTGGGGGCAACAGCAGCGTCAGGGTTTCCGCGAGGTCGCCGACATGGTGATAGCTCTCTTCGACCAACCACAATGGATTGCCGGAGACCTCCGCGACCCATTCGCGCAATTCGCTGGTCGTGGCCAGTTTTTTCCGGGCGCCCCCTACCTTCCCGCCAGCCAATAGCAGCAACGCCCACGCCAGGTCCGCGGGCGGACATCCGCGAATGTAGTCGACCAACGCATGGCGCTTGTCAGAAGTCGCGGTCAGCCGATCCAGCCGCTGGTAGAGCGCAGCAAAGCGACGCATCAGTCGTCCTCGCCAAATTGCGTTTCAAACGTGCCGGCCGCGATCCCTTCCTCATTGAGTGTGCGCACCAGTGCATCCGTATTGCCGTGGGTCGCGATGACGCGGCTCGCACCGGTTTCGCGAACGGTGCGCAGCAAGTCCGGCCAGTCGGCGTGGTCAGACACCACGAAACCGCGGTCGTAGTTGCGACGTCGGCGGTTGCCGCGCACGCGCATCCAGCCGGATGCAAACCCGTGCTGCGCGCCACGGAAGCG
>JBKJOY010000105.1:0-4251 GCA_046595415.1 Thermomonas sp. | reverse complement strand
TGTGCATGTGGGCCAGCCTGACCATCCTGACGTGGAACCGGCGGCGCTGGACGGCGTGCAGAAAACCATGCGCCGGCATATCCACGAGGCAATTCGCAAGGTCAGTGACGACTATGGGCGCCGGCACAGCTTCAACACCGCGATTGCGGCATTGATGGAACTGCTGAACCACGTCGGCAAATTCAGCGACATGAGCGAACAGGGCCGCGCGGTGCGCCATGAGGCATTCGAGGCGATCGTGCTGCTGTTGAATCCGATCACACCGCACGTCAGCCATGCGCTGTGGCAGGTGCTCCGCCATGCACAGACCTTGCTCGAGGACCTCCCATTCCCGCAGGCCGACGCGTCCGCGCTGGAGCGCGATGCGGTGACCATGGCAGTCCAGGTCAACGGAAAGCTGCGCGCGACTATCGACTTGGCACCGGATGCAAGCCGCGAGGTGGCGGAGGTGGCGGCACTCGCCGAGCCCGCGATCCTGCGGATACTGGACGGCCTGACGGTGCGCAAGGTGATCGTGGTGCCCGGCAAGATCGTCAATATCGTGGCGGGCTGAGTTGGTGTCGCGGGGGCATTTGCATGGACCACGATTCGCGAAACTTCACTCTGGCCGCGTTTCCGGTCAGACTTCGGGCATGAAGTCACGACTCCTCACCGCTGTCCTCGCCACCGCCCTGTTGTCCGGCTGCGGTTTCCACCTGCGCAACGCGCTCAGCTTGCCGGTGAACCTCGGCCCGGTGCGGGTGCTGGCCAGCGACCAATACAGCGCCCTCGCCGAAAATCTCGCTGCTGGCCTGAAGCGGGCCGGCGCGGAAGCAGCGCCCGCAGGAGCCACCACCGGCGTAGCAACCTTGCAGGTGATTTCCGAGCAGTGGGCGGACACGCCGATCAGCAACGACCAATTCGGCCGCGCGCAGGAATTCTCGTTGCGCTATGCGGTCGTGTTCACCCTGCGTCGGGGTGACGACAGCGTGGTGGTCCCGCAGCAGGCGGTCGAATTGTCGCGTGATTACCTGGCGCCGGCAGTGGATTCCATCGGCCGCGCCAGCGAGCGCGAACTGCTGGTGCGCGAACTGCGCCGCGACATGGCCAGCGCGATCCTGCGTCGCGTGGATGCTGCGACCAAGCATGCGCCGCCTGCCACCGAATGATCGCGTCGTGCAGCAGCGAAAAGGGGTCATAGTGAAGTTTCGCAAAGCGAAATTGACTCTCCCCCTTTTCGCAACCCGTTTCGCATGACCCCGTGGAACTGACACCGGACCGCATCGCCAGACAATTGGCGGGCGAGCCATTGCGCCCCGCATGGCTGGTGGCCGGGCCGGAAACCCTGTTGGTGCTGGAGGCCGCGGACGAGATCCGCAAGGCGGCACGCGCACAGGGCATCGACGAACGCGAAGTGCACGACATGGAAGGTCGTGATGCCGACTGGGATGCGCTGGCAGCCTCGATCAATGCGCCCAGCCTGTTCGCCAACCGGCGACTCATCGAGCTACGCCTGCCGACCGGCAAGCCCGGCACTGCGGGCAGCAAGCTGATCTGCGAGATCTGTGCCGAGCCGCCACCGGACGTGGTGCTGCTGGTCATCGCCAACGAATGGTCGCGCTCGCACGGCGGCAAGTGGAGCGAGGTGATCGGCCGCATCGGCCACAGCTGCATCGCCTGGCCGATCAAACCGCACGAACTCAATGGCTGGGTGGAGCGCCGCCTGCGCAGTCGCGGGATCAAGGTCACCCCCGATGCGGTCGGGCAGCTGGCCCAGCGGGTCGAAGGCAACCTGCTGGCGGCGGCGCAGGAAATCGACAAGCTGGCCTTGCTGGCCGGACCCGGTGCGGGCGACACGCTGGATGCCAAGGCGATGGACGCGCTGGTATCGGATTCGGCCCGTTTCGATGTGTTCCGCTTGATTGATGCCGCGCTTAACGGGCAGCCCGCACAGGTGTCGCGGATGCTGGCCGGCCTGCGCGCCGAAGGTGAAGCTGTGCCGGCACTTCTGGGCATGGTCGTGAAGGAAATGACGACCCTCGCGGCGCTGTCGCGTGCGCGCAACTTGGCCGCGGAGTTCAAGGCGCAGCGCGTGTGGGACTCCAAACAGGCGGTGTACACGCGTGCATTGAAGCGGCATTCTCCTGCGCGCTGGCAGCGGTTCGTGGCCGATGTCGGCCACGTGGACCGCATCGCCAAGGGCCGCTACCGGCTCGGCGAAGAATCCGCGGATGCGTGGTTGCAACTCGAACGCGTATTGCTGGCGGTGGCCGACAAGGGTGCGTTGGGCTTGCTGGCCTCGTGACTCCGTCGGCCTTGCTGGTGTGTTACGGCGGCACGTTCGATCCTGTCCACAACGGTCATCTGGCGGTGGCCTGCACGGTGCGCGATGCGCTGTCCGCGCGAGTCGCGTTGCTGCCGGCCCACGATCCACCGCACAAGGGACCGACCCGTGCCAACGCCCTGCAACGTGCCGAGATGCTGGAACTCGCCGTCGCTGATGTGCCCGGTCTGAGCGTGGATCGTCGCGAATCGAGCCGTGATGGCCCGTCGTGGACCGTGGACACGTTGACCGAACTGCGCGCCGAATGGGGCGCCAAGGCGCCGATTGCCTGGCTGATTGGCGCCGACTCACTGCTGCAACTGGCCAGTTGGCATCGCTGGCGGGACTTGTTCGGGTTGGCGCATATCATCGCGGTGCAACGGCCGGGCGCGGATGTCGATGGCGAGGCGTTGCGCCGCGAAGCGGCTGATGTTTTCGAGGAAATCGCGCCGCGTTGGCAGCCGCTGGATAACTTGGCGAGCCAGCCAGCGGGCGGCTTCGCGATGGTCGTGATGACTGGTTTGCGTCCGGAATCCTCCACTGAACTGCGTCGCCGGATCCAGGACAGCGAGCCGTGGCAGGACTGGGTGCCGCCTGCCGTGGCGGCCTATATCATCCGTCACGAGCTCTACAAAGCGCCCACCGTTATACTGCCCACATCCCCAGCGAGCGACCGCACTTGACCACTACCGCACACGTCATCAAGACCAGCCTGCCCAATCCACCGCCATCAGTGGAAACGCTGCCCAAGACCGTTCATGCCGCTGTAGAGGAATTGAAGGGCAAAGACATCACCGAAATCGACGTGCGCCGCAAGAGCAGCGTGTGCGATTACATGGTGGTCGTCTCTGGCACCTCCAGCCGCCACGTCAAGTCGATTGCCGATGAAGTGGTCCGCTTCGCCAAGAAGCTCGATGTCATGCCGCTGGGCGTGGAAGGTGAGCGCGAGGCCGAGTGGGTCCTGGTCGATCTGGGCGATGTGATCGTCCACGTGATGCTGCCGCGCGTTCGCGAGTTCTATGCGCTGGAACGTCTGTGGACGGTGGGCGACCAGCCGCCCGAATACGGGCAATAAATCCCCGATGCGCGGCCAATGAAGGCGCGCCTGATCGCAGTCGGTGAACGCGCACCTGCTTGGGTCGCCGAGGGTTTCGGTGAATACCAGAAGCGCCTCTCGCATTGGCTGCCATTGGAGTTATTTGAGGTTGAACCCGGCCTGCGCGGCAAGGGCAGGGATACCGTGCGTGCCACCAGCGATGAAGGTGGGCGCGTACTGGCTGCCTTGCCGAAGAACGCGTACGTGGTCGCGCTGGACGGGCGCGGCAAGGCCTACGATTCCGAACACCTGTCGCGGCGCCTTGCGCACTGGCGGCAGCAGGGCCGTGACCTGGCTTTCCTGATCGGCGGCCCGGAAGGGCATGCGCCCGAGGTCATCCAACGCGCCGATGAAACCTGGTCATTGGGGCCGTTGACGCTGCCGCACATGCTGGTCCGTTTGGTGCTGGCCGAGCAGGTCTATCGCGCTGCGGCACTACTGGCCAATCATCCTTACCATCGCGGATAAGCCGTCGCACCAGAGCGGGTCCATCAGGGTTTTGCATCCGCAAGATCCCACTAATATGAAGATCATGTGAAGTCGGGGGGGGGGATGCACCTACACTGGTGAGACAAGCCTCTTCGCCAGTCTGGACAGTTCAGGTACCCAGCTGTGATTGCGCCAGTGTCCGCCAAACACTGCATCACACGTCGGCTGGGGGAGGTCGGATGAACCAGGATAAAAACAAGCCAGCGCCTGCATCGACGGCGATGCCGGCGGGAGCCCAGCCACCTCGCTTGATTGTTGGCATCGGTGCATCGGCCGGCGGGCTGGAGGCGTTCAAGACGTTCTTCAGCCACATGCCGGTCGACTGCGAAATGGCCTTCGTGCTGGTCCAGCACCTGGCGCCCGA
>JBKJOY010000093.1:0-3112 GCA_046595415.1 Thermomonas sp. | reverse complement strand
CGCGCGGGCGACGCCCGGTATCGAAGGTATCCGCGCCCTCGCCCGGGCGCGGGTTGGCGGCGAGGATTTCGCGCACGATCCATGCAGCGCCCGGCGACAGCAACCTGCGCTCGATGCGTGGATCAGCCGGGGTATAGCGAATCCGGCCCGCAATGCCGTCGCGATGCAGCGCAGCGAACGCGCCCACCAGGTCTTCCAGCCGCGCGCCGGTACCGCCGAGAATCATCGAGAGGTTCGGCGACGCGCCACGTGGAAATTTCAGGGTGATCCCGGCGTGTTCCAGCCGCGCCGCGAAGCGTGCCGGCCCCACCCGATCCAGCAGATCCACGGCAGGCACGTTGAGTGACAACCGCAACGCGGTCGCTGCACTGACGGGGCCGTTGAAGGCGGCATCGAAATTGGACGGGCGATAGCCGCCGAAGGATTGCGGCGCATCCATCAACAGGCTTTCGGAATGGATCAATCCGGCATCCAGCGCCATCCCGTAGAGGAACGGCTTGAGGGTCGAACCTGGCGAACGCCAGGCTTGCACCATGTCGACGTGGCCAAGCCGCTGTTTGTCACCGAAGGCCACCGAGCCCACATAGGCGCGGGCTTCCAGGGTCGCGTTGTCCACCACCAGTAGTGCGGCTGAGGTGCGGGGTGGCAGGTTGGAAAAATAGCTGGCGACGCGCTCCTCCAGCGCGCGTTGCAGTGGCGCATCCAGCGTCGACACGATGCGGTTGGCCTGCGGTTGCGCCGTGCAGGCGTTGCGCCAGCAAGGCGGCGTCCATCGGTGGGCGCAACCGGCGCGAGACCACGCCCTCGATACGCGCATCGTCGACCTGCGCGCGTGTCCAGATGCCGTTGTCCTGCATGCGTGCCAATAGCTTGTCACGTGCCTCGCGCGCCGCATCCGGCGAGCGGTCCGGGCGCAAGCGGCTGGGTGCCTGCGGGAGTACCGCCAACAATGCTGCCTCGGCGTGCGACAGCTGTTTCGACGGCTTGCCGAGATAGGCCCAACTCGCCGCTTCGACACCTTCGATGGTGCCGCCGAATGGTGCGCGTTGCAGGTAGATCGACAGGATTTCGCGCTTCGAAAGATGCACTTCCAGTTGCAGCGCGCGCAGCAGTTGTCGCAATTTTCCCCACGGCGTGCGGGTGCGCATGCCGTGCAGGCCGGGATCGATCATCCGGGCCACCTGCATGGTCAGCGTGGAACCGCCGGACACGATGCGTCGGCTGCCCAGCATCTGCGCGCCTGCACGCAGTAGCGATACCGGGTTGATACCCGGATGACGCCAGAACCAGCGGTCCTCGTAACCCAGCAAGGCTTGCACGTAAAGCGGCGAAACCTCATCGGGCGTGGTCGGATAACGCCACACCCCATTGCGGTCCGCGAACGCACGCAGCGGACTGCCATCGCGCGCGGTCACCAACGTGCTGGCGTCACCGCCTTTCGGCAAAGGCAGCGGGCATGCGAAATCCAACACCAGCAGCGCGGACAGCAACGCCACGGTGCCCCAGCGAAGCCAGGGCAGGAGGCGCCGCAAGCGGGTGCGCAATACAGGTTTCATTAGTACGGTCGGCTGGCCAAAGCCCGCTCGGTTGCGTCATCCACAGCTATGGCTGCACCACCGTAATGCTGGCCGGCACTGATTTGCCAACACCGCGCAGGTTCGGCCGGTACATGTCTTCCACCAATGGCGGCGGCGCGGTGTAACTGCCCGGCGTCACCGCACGCACCAGATAGAACACGCGCGCCTTGCTGCCGGCACCGAGTTTCAATGCGGCGACGTAACGATCCTCGCGGAATTCTTCGTGGCGTACTTCGGCTTCGCTGGAACGCTCGTCGATGTTGATGCCGTCCACCACCACGTCGGCCCACTGCTTGCCATCGCCGAGGTTGAAGTTCTCGATTTCGAGTCCGGCCGGCAACAAATCCGTCAGCAACGCATCCTGCATGTCGCGATCCGCTGTCATCGTGACGCGCACGATCAGTGCCTCACCTTCCTTCAGTGGCTTGGGCGTCCATGGCTTGCCGTCGGTACCAAACAGCTCACGCTCGACCTTGATCACGCTGGCATCGGCGGCTGGTGCGCTGCGCGGCACACCGGCGATGTCCAGACTGGCGTAAAACGGCGCCACGCCTTCCGGCAGGAAGCGCACGCCAGCCGCCAATGCAGCGTAATCAACGCTGCGGCCGAACGCCTTGGCAGCAGCGATGACTTTCTCGACCCCGACGACGACATATTTGCCTGCCACCTGTTTCTTCTGGTCGACCATCAACGCCTTGCCGAGCCGCGCGATCGCGATCTGCTCCTGCGTGCTGAGGTAGAACCAGGTCGACCGGCGGCGCGCATCGAGCTCACGACCGAGGTCGATCACTTGGGCATCGAAGGCGGGTTTCGCGTAACCGCGCTCGTGAGTCAACGCGATCATCAGCGCGATGTCACGCACCGGACTCCCGTAATCGCCCAGATATCCCGCGCGATCGCCTTTGAACGCGAAGCCTTCGACAATCGACTTCTGCCCGCGCGCCTTGTCACCTTGCATCGCCAGTGCCAATCCAAGGTGCACCAGCGGCAACCCTTTCAACGCCTTCTTGCGGTCGTTGTCGTACAAGGCGCGCAGGGTGCCCAGCGGCGCCCGATTGACCCGCGCCAACACATAGCCGGCATGCGCCTGATAGGCAAACTTGAGGTACTCGCGATGGTCGCGGCCGTAGAACTCGTGGCCACCGGCCAGCAGGTCTTCGCTGAGTCGTTGCAACGCCTTCTGCAGTACGGAATCGGGAACTGCAAAGCCACCCTCGCGCGCACTCAACAGAAATTCGACGATGTAGGGACTCAATGCGGGATCGACGTAATCATCATCGCCCCACATCGAGAAATGCCCGGATGACACCTGCATCGAGGCAAGCCGGCCGAACGCGCCGTCCATGCGCGCGCGCCGCTTGGCTGCATCCAACCCGGTGACACCGAACTGTTTGGCGGTTGCGGTATCCAACTCCAGTGCGGCATAGCCCTTGCTGGTGGTCTGTTCGGCACAGCCATACGGATAATCCAGCGCGCCCTTGAGGGCAGCGGCAATCGGCAGCGGCGGCGCGGCGCTCACCAGCAAGCGTGAACTG
>JBKJOY010000348.1:0-2549 GCA_046595415.1 Thermomonas sp. | reverse complement strand
GGCAAGTTCGGCTTCCTGCTCGACGCGCTGAAGTACGGGGCGCCGCCACACGGCGGCATCGCGTTCGGCATCGACCGCATCGCCGCGTTGATGGCCGGCACCGAATCGATCCGCGACGTCATCGCCTTCCCGAAGACCACCAGCGCGCAGTGCCTGATGACCGGCGCGCCGAGTGAAGTGCCGGACAAACAGCTGGCCGAAGTGCATGTGTCGGTAAGGCCGAAGGTTGTTGGCTGACCCCATTTCTCGGGCGCAACGCATGACCACCACTACCAGCATCCGCCAAGCCACCAGCAATGACGCCGCCACCCTGGCCGAACTTGGCCGGGTGACGTTTATCGAAGCGTTCGGGCACCTCTACACGCCTGAGGACTTGCAAGCCTTCATCGACGATAGCCATTCAATCGCTGCGTATACCCGCGCACTGGAAAATCCTGAGTACGCGTTGTGGCTGGCCGAGCAAGACGGCGTCGCGATTGGCTACGCACAAGCAGGGCCGTGTGGCCTGCCGCATGCGCAAGCGCAGCCGGCCGATGGTGAATTGAAGCGGCTGTATCTGATGCGTGATGCACAGAACAGCGGTGTCGGCCTGGCCATGCTGGAGGTCGCGCTGGCATGGCTGGAACGTGAGGGCCCGCGCACGCTGTGGATCAGCGTGTGGTCGGAGAATCTCGGGGCGCAACGCTTCTACGGTCGCCATGGGTTCGAACATGCGGGTGAATACGAATTCATCGTTGGCGAGCAGCGCGATCGCGAATTCATGTATCGCCGCAAGCCTGCGCTGGCATGAGCAACCGCGTCTTGCTGGTGCACGGCCTGTGGATGCGCAGTTTCAGCATGCGCTGGCTGGCGACGCGGCTGCGCAGCCAAGGCTTCGATACCAGGTTGTTCGGCTACTACAGCTTGTTGCAGGACACCGACAACGTGGTGACCCGGCTCGCCGACGCCATCGGTGAACAACCCGGTACCCATGTGGTGGCGCATAGCCTGGGCGGCCTGCTCGCCTTGCGTGCGGCGGAACGTGTCGGTGTCAGCAAGACGGGGCGAGTCGTCTGCCTGGGCTCGCCACTGGCCGGGAGCCAGGCCGCAACCAGCATCGTGAACAAGATCCCGGCAGGGGCAAGCATCGTGGGGCATAACCGCAGCTTGCTGGCGGCAGGCATCGACCACATCCCGGCTGGCTTGCAGGTCGGCGCAATAGCCGGATGCGTACCACGTGGGCTGGGCGGTGTGGTGGCGCGCTTCGCCTGCGAGCACGATGGCACTGTTGGAATTCCGGAAACCCGCGTGCCTGGCCTGGCCGATCATTGGGTGGTGCATGCCAGCCATACCGGCCTGCTGTTCTCCGACGCCGCGGTGCGCCAATCCGCAAGATTCCTGCGTGAAGGGCGGTTCGAGCACGGCACCCAGCCCGCGGCCGTATAATTCGCGCCTTTCCTGCAACAACAAGCTGACAACGCATGGGACGTGGTCCATCCATCGAAGGCCGCAAGAACGCGGTGGACGCCAAGCGCGGCAAGATCTTCACCAAGGTCATCCGCGAGATCTCGGTCGCGGCCCGCGCCGGTGGCGGCGATCCCGCCAGCAACCCGCGCCTGCGCGGCGCGATCGACAAGGGCCTTGGGGTCAACATGACCAGGGAAGTGATCGAGCGGGCGATCAAGAAAGCCACCGGCGAGCTTGAAGGCGTCGAGTACGAAGAAATCCGCTACGAGGGCTATGCCCCCGGCGGCGTCGCGGTGATTGTCGATTGCCTGACCGAAAACCGTGTGCGCACCGTGGCGGACGTGCGCCACGCGTTCGTGAAGTTCGGCGGCAATATGGGCACCGAGGGCTCGGTCGCCTTCATGTTCCACAAATTTGGCGTGCTGAGCTTCGCGCCGGGCGCGAACGAAGACGCGATCACCGAGGCTGCGATCGAGGCCGGTGCCGACGACATCGTGGTGTATCCCGAAGATGGCGCGATTGACGTGCTGACCGCGCCCGACGCATTCGAAACGGTCAAGGCCGCGATGCGGGCAGCAGGCCTGACCGCGGACATCGCCGAAGTGACCCTGCGCGCCGACAACGACATCGCGGTGGACGGCGATATCGCCGAACACGTCCACAAGCTGCTGGCGTGGCTGGAAGACATGGATGACGTGCAGTCCGTGCATAGCAACGCAGATCTTGGAGACGGCGCCGGCGCCTGAGTGCACCGGTATCGCCAACGCGCATCGTGACTCGCATCCTCGGCATCGACCCCGGTTCCCAGCGGACCGGCGTGGGCATCATTGACGTCATTGCCGGCGGCAAGGTCGTGCATGTGCACCACCAGCAGATCAACCTGCTGGGTGCCGAATCCTTTCCGCTGCGCCTGCGCGTATTACTGGACGGGCTGTGGGCGCTGATCGAGCAGTACAAGCCGGATGAAGTCGCGGTGGAGCAGGTGTTCCTGTCCAACAACGCCATGAGCGCGCTCAAGCTGGGCCAGGCGCGTGGTGCAGCGATCGCGGCCTGCGTGGCGCGCGACCTGCCGGTCAGCGAATACGCGGCCAAGGAAATCAAGC
>JBKJOY010000120.1:0-4388 GCA_046595415.1 Thermomonas sp. | reverse complement strand
ATGGCAGCCGAGCGCTTCATCACCGGCTCCCAATCCGGATCGGTCATGTCGGCGACCAGCACATCGCCGGGCTGGACGCGGGCCATATCGTCAAGGGTGCGCACCACGCGCGCCACGCCACTGCCGATGCGTGCACCAATGGCTCGGCCTTCGGAAAGCACCTCACCACGCTCGCCCAGGCTGTAACGCTCGATCTGGGTTGCATGAGCACGTGACTTCACCGTCTCCGGGCGGGCCTGCAGGATGAACAGCTTGCCGCTCACGCCGTCCTTGCCCCATTCGATATCCATCGGGCGGCTGTAATGCTGCTCGATGGTCAGTGCCTGCCGCGACAGTTCCTGCACGTCTTCATCAGAGATCGAGAAACGGCCGCGCTGCTCCGCGGAAGTGTTCTCGGTGCGCACGCGCTCGCCGGGGACGTGGGAATACACCATCTGCAGCTGTTTGCTGCCCAGCGAACGGCGCAGGATCGCCGGTTTGCCTGCGCGCAACGTGGGCTTGTAGACGTAGAACTCATCAGGGTTGACCGCCCCTTGCACGACCATTTCGCCCAAGCCATAACTGGCAGTGACGAAGACCACGTCGCGGAACCCGGATTCGGTGTCGAGCGTGAACAGCACGCCGGAGGCGCCGCAATCCGAGCGCACCATCAGCTGCACACCGGCGGACAGGAACACGTCCTCATGGGCAAAACCGTGATGCACGCGATAGGCAATCGCGCGGTCGTTGTAGAGGCTGGCGAAGACTTCCTTGACCTTGCGCACCACGTCATCGGCGCCGGTGACGTTGAGGAAGGTTTCCTGCTGGCCGGCGAAGCTCGCGTCGGGCAAGTCTTCTGCTGTCGCCGAGGAACGCACCGCCACGGCCACATCGCCCCCCCCGTTTTCTGCGCACAGCTTGACGTAAGCGCTGCGGATGTCGGCATCCAGTTCCGGCTGCAGCGGCGCATCCATCACCCAGCCGCGGATCAATCCCCCGGCCGCGGTCAGTGCTGCGACGTCCTCGACATCGACAGTGGCCAATTTGTCGTAGATCCGCGCATGCAGGTCGTTGTGGGCGATGAAGGCCTGGAATGCATCCGCGGTGGTAGCGAAACCGCCCGGCACGGACACGCCAAGCCCCGACAATTCGCCGATCATTTCGCCAAGCGAAGAGTTCTTGCCGCCCACTTGGGTGAGGTCGGACAGGCGCAGGTCGTGCAGCCACAGGACATTGTTGGTCAAGGCGGGGGCGCTCAAGGCAGGCTCCGGGTGTGGGGATTACGACGCGGGCGCGCCGAAACCGTTATTTTACAACGGCCACCCACCAAGACCGGCTCCGATCACACGATGACCGACATTCGCCCCGTGTTCTATGTCTCAGATGGCACCGGTATCACTGCGGAAACCATTGGCCATAGCTTGTTGACCCAGTTCAGCGCGACCCGCTTCAGAACCGACCGCTTGCCCTTCGTGGATACGCCGGACAAAGCGCGCGAAGCGGCCCGCAAGATCCGTGCGGCGGGCGAAGCCGCCGGAGCACGGCCGATCGTGGTGAATTCCGGGGTGGATGCCGAACTGAATGCGTTGCTGGCCAGCAGTGGCGCCTTGATGCTGGACGTATTCGCACCCTTCATCGCGCCACTGGAACAAGAGCTTGGCGCCAGTCGCCAGTCCACTGTCGGGCAGGCGCACGGGATCGTGGATTTTGATGCCTACCATCGACGCATCAATGCGATGAACTACGCGCTGACCCACGACGATGGCATGAATATCGACTATGCCGAAGCCGACCTGATCCTGGTTGCGGTCTCGCGCGCGGGCAAGACGCCGACCTGCGTTTACCTGGCCTTGCATCATGGCGTGCGTGCAGCCAACTACCCATTGACTGAAGAAGATCTCGAAGCAGAGCGTTTGCCGGCAAAGCTGCGCGCCTACCGCAAGAAACTCTTTGGCCTGACCATTGATCCGATCCGCTTGCAACAGATCCGTCAGGAACGCCGGCCGAATTCGCGGTATTCGCAGCTGGATACCTGCAAACGCGAAGTCGTGCAGGCTGAAGCGATGATGCGGCGTGAGGGCATCGAATTGCTGAGCACCACGAATGCCTCGATCGAGGAAATTTCGAGCCGCGTGCTGGAACATCTGGGCATCAATCGCGAGATGTTCTGAAGCTAGTCGCCAGCAGCGCGTAACATGTTGGCCGGACCAGGAAACTATTGACCTGATCAGGCCTGTTGAGGCCTCGCGCTTGTGGCGAAGGCGGCACGGCATTCACAAACACCATCACTGGGAGACACAGATGCAGCGTCGCACATTGGCTTGCTTGGTTTCGGTGGCAGTTGCCTGCAGCAGTCTGGCGCAAGCCGCGATGCCGGCATCCGGCAAGAACGATTCAGTCTTGGCCGCGCGCGTGGCCAAGGTGCTTGCCGACACCCCATTGATCGATGGCCACAACGACCTTCCGTGGGAATTGCGCGCACGTGGCGCGGTCGATCTGCGCGTCGACCAGTCGACACAAGACAAAGCCAAGCTTGGGCGATTGCCGCTGATGACTCCGCTCATGACGGATATCCCGCGGATGCGTGCAGGTGGCATGGGCGGCCAGTTCTGGTCGGTCTGGATTCCCGCATCGACCACAGGCCCGGCGGCGGTGCAGATGACGATGGAACAAATCGACATCGTGCGCAGCATGGTGGCGCGCAATCCCGAAGCGTTCGAAATGGCCTATAGCGCGGATGACATCGAGCGTATCCATCGCGAAGGTCGGATCGCCTCGCTGATCGGGATTGAAGGCGGCCACCAGATCAACGATTCGATGGCAGTGCTGCGCCAGATGTACGTGCTTGGCGCGCGCTACATGACCCTGACCCATACCAGCAATACAGATTGGGCCGATTCGGCGACTGCAGATCCTGTGCACCACGGGCTGACCACTTTCGGTAAAGCGATCGTTGCTGAAATGAACCGGCTTGGGATGCTGGTCGATCTCAGCCATGTCTCGCCCGACACCATGCGCCAGGCGATTGACACCAGCGCTGCGCCGGTGATGTTTTCACACTCCAGTGCACGGGCGTTGATCGATCATCCGCGCGATGTGCCGGATGACGTGTTGCAACTGGTCGCAAAAAACCACGGTATCGTGATGGTGAATTTTTATCCCGGCTATGTCTCGGCGGCGAGCGCACGCTGGGATTCAGACCTCGCCGCGGAAAACGCGCGGTTCAATGCGCCGCCTTATGGTGGTCTGTTCATCGGCCAGCCGGAACGCGCCAAGGCGGCTATGGCGCAATGGGAAAAACAGCACCCCGCACCCACGGTGACGCTGGGTATGGTGGCCGACCACTTTGATCACATCCGCAAGGTGGCAGGCGTGGAGAGCGTCGGGATCGGGTCGGATTTCGATGGCATCCCGACCACGCCGGAAGGCCTGAATGCCGTCGACAGATACCCGGCACTGTTGATCGAGCTTGCGCGCCGAGGTTGGACCGATGCGGAACTCGCAGCGGTTGCGGGCGGCAACATGCTGCGGGTGATGCGCGAAGCGGAGGCTGTGGCGAAGCGTTTGCAGGGCACGCAACAGCCGTCCACAGCCACGATTGATGGCAAGCCACTGGCGGCGCTCGATCCCTGAACCCAAGTGTGGCCGGGAGGCGTCCGAACAGGCCTAGAAATCCACGCGGATAAACCCTCACGCTAGGCGCGAAGAACCGATTCGTCAATGCTGCCGCTGATCCGATTCCGCGTGTAGGATCAAGCCATGAGTGCCGCGCTTGCCAGACGTATCCAGTTACCCAGCATCAGCCGCTTTGGCTGGTTGATGGGCTTGTACGCGGAGAACCACACGCGCTTGCAGCGGTTGTTCGAACCCGCGGATCTGGCATGCGGCGCTTACGTGTCCAGCATCGGCGATGGCCTGGACCTGCAGCTCGAGGTGCTTGAGCGCCACGCGTACACCATCGAGTTGCGCATGAGCTACGGACTGGTCGATCCGCAGACCGGTTTGCGTGATCCATCGGCCAGCCTGCGCCTGTATCGGGATGCTCGCCAGGTCGAAGCTACGCATTGCTATGCCGGGCGTCGTTGGCAGGACGTAATCGGCATGTACCCGCCGCCAAAGAAGATCCTTGACCATCGCTTGCGGATGAACACCTTCCTCAGCAAGTGGCTGCAATACCTGGCCGAGCAGGGGCATGGCGTTGCGACCTTGCACCCATGTGACTTGGTGCGGGCCGCAGGCTGAGTTGTCGTTTCTGCATCGTCGTTTCCACAGGCCTGCCGCGCTGGTACATCTGGATTCCCCGATCAATTGCCCAGAAACGAAAAAGGCCACCCGAAGGTGGCCTGATCCGCTGGATTTTGCTGGCGTCCCCAGGGGGATTCGAACCCCCGTGTCCACCGTGAAAGGGT
>JBKJOY010000384.1:0-4713 GCA_046595415.1 Thermomonas sp. | reverse complement strand
TACCGCGCCGCTTACCGCTCCGACCAACGATGACCTGCCGGCCTGGCGGGCCTATGTGACCGATGTTGCCAAGCGCAACATGGACGGCATCACCAATAGTCCCTACGTCTACTTCTTGCCGAGTGAAACTACCGAGGGTTTTGGCGGCCAGTACGAGCGCTTGCTGGAAAAGGTCGAGGGCGATCTGTCCCGCGGGATCATTGCCGGCAACATGCTGGTGTTCGCCTCGCCCTCGTCCACCAAGATGTCCGAACTTGCCACGATCGCGTTCACCCAGGTTGGCGCGGGCACGATGAAAGATGTGAAAGTGGTGTTCGTAGGCAAAGCCGAAGACAGCGAGAAGGTCAAGGCGGCAGCCCAGCCGGCTGGCGTGAACTACATCTTCGTCGAAGCGAAATAATAGTAGCCTGCATGACAGCCCTCCCTGGTCATGGGGAGGGCGCATCGCCATGTCGCTTGCGATCAACGAACTCTGCGTCAACTGCGACGTCTGCGAACCGGTCTGCCCGAACAAGGCGATCACGCAGGGTGAATCCATCTACGTGATCGACCCGGCCCTGTGCACCGAGTGCGTGGGCCATTACGACGAGCCGCAATGTGTCGTCGTATGTCCGGTCGAATGCATCGACCCGGACCCCGAATTCCCCGAGAGTCACGACCAGCTGCTGCTGAAATTGCTGGGACTGCAATCACGACAGTGAAGGGCTGCTGCCGATGAAACCGATCCTTGCGTTCGCGCTGACCGTCTTGTTGCTGCCGTTGCCTGGTTTCGGCCAGCAAGCCGCGACCCCGGCAGGTCACCCGCCAGGCGCGGCAATTGCGTCCGCGCACGCACTGGCGACCGATGCCGGCATGGACATCATCCGCCAGGGCGGAAATGCTTTCGATGCTGCAGTCGCCGTGTCTTCAGTGCTGTCTGTGGTCGAGCCGATCAGTTCGGGGCTGGGCGGCGGCGGTTTCTTCCTGCTGCACGACGGCAAGACCGGCAAGGACGTATTCGTGGACGCGCGCGAGACCGCGCCAGCGGCCTCCACGCCTGCGGCTTACCTCGACAAGGATGGCAACCTCGACCGCGACCGCGCCCAGACCGGTCCATGGTCGGCCGGCATTCCCGGGCTGCCTGCGGCACTGGCCCACGTGGCCGAAAAATATGGCCGTCTGCCGCTGCGCACGTCGCTGGCACCGGCGATCCGGATCGCGCGCGAGGGCTTCCCGGTGTACGCGCGTTTCGCTGGCGGCTATGCGGCAAAACGCAAGGTGATGGAGCGTTACCCCGGCACCCGCGCCGTGTATCTGGTCAATGGCCAGCCGCCGAAGGAAGGCGACCTGTTCCGCCAACCGGACCTCGCGAAAACGCTGGAATTGCTGGCTGCGAAAGGCCATGACGGATTCTATCGCGGCATCATCGCGCAACGGCTGCTGGCCGGGGTCAAGGCCGAAGGCGGGAAGTGGACCGCGCAGGAATTGGCCAGCTATCAGGTCAGGGAGCGCGAGCCGCTGCACTTCAACTATGACGGCTGGCGGGTGACCACCTCGCCGGCGCCGTCTTCGGGCGGTATCGCGCTGGCAGAGATGCTGCAGATCCTGGCGCCGTGGGACCTCCAGAAGCTGCCGCAAGCCGAGCGCGTGCATCTGATCGTGGAAGCGATGCGCCGCGCGTTCCGCGACCGCACGTTCTACCTCGGTGATCCGGACTTCGTGCATATCCCGGTCAAGACGTTGATGGACCCTGCTTACGCGGCCGGCCTGCGCGCCACCATCAACCCGGTCAAAGCGACGCCCAGTGACTTGCTCTCTGGCGCGCCGACGCCGATGGAGGATGATGAAACCACGCATTTCTCGATCATCGACGCCGACGGCAATCGGGTTGCCGCCACCCAGACGGTGAACCTGCTGTTCGGTTCCGGGCTGGTGCCGCAGGGCACCGGGGTGATGCTCAACGACGAGATGGATGACTTCGCACTGAAGCCGGGCACACCCAACGCGTTCGGAGTGATGGGCTTCGATGCGAATGCACCGGCAGCCGGCAAGCGCATGCTGAGCTCGATGACGCCGACTTTCATGGAATCCGCTGACAAGGTCGCGGTGATCGGCACACCCGGTGGCAGCCGGATCATCACCATGGTCCTGCTGGGCATGTTGGGTTACGCCGATGGCCTTGACGCGCCACAGGTCGCTGCGTTGCCGCGGTACCACCACCAGTGGCTGCCGGATGTCATCGAAACCGAAAGCGGCGCCATGCCGGCTGATGTCGTTGCGACCCTTCGCGCGATGGGTCACGTGGTCGATGTGCCTGAAGAAGGCGATGCCGGGAAAAATTCCAGCCACACCTGGGGCAACATGAATACCGTTATGTGGAACCGGCGCACGAATGTGCTGACCGGTGGCACGGATCCGCGCAGCCCGGTCGGCACGTCCGATGTGCTACTGCAGCCGTAACCCGATCTGTCGTAGGCTCGCTGGATGAAACTCTGGTCGATCCTCGGCAATTCGCAAAAACTTGACGGCGGCGCCATGTTCGGCAATGCCCCGAAGGCAATGTGGGAAAAGTGGTCCCAGGTCGATGCAGGTAACCGCATCGACCTCGCTTGCCGCGCGCTGCTGGCTTCTCCGTTGAACGGCAAGACCGTGTTGTTCGAAAGCGGTATCGGCGCATTCTTCGAGCCGAAATTGCGCGAGCGCTACGGCGTGCAGGAATCCCATCACGTATTGTTGGATTCGTTGCATGGGGCCGGCTTCAGTCACGAGGACATCGATGTGGTGGTGCTGTCGCACCTGCATTTCGATCACGCAGGCGGGTTGCTCGCGGCATGGGAAGCAGGCAAGCCACCGAGTCTGCTGTTTCCGAACGCAACGTTCGTGGTCAGCGCTGCGTGCTGGGATCGCGCGCGCACGCCACATTCGCGTGATCGCGCCAGTTTCATTCCCGAGTTGCCTGGTTTGCTGGAAGCCAGCGGCCGACTGGAAATCGTGGATGGTGAACATTCCCGCGTGCTCGGCCGCAGCGTGCGTTTCCACTTCAGCGACGGGCATACGCCCGGGCTGATGTTGGCCGAGATCGTCGGACCCGAGCACATCGATGGGAATGATCATGGCGGCGTGGTCTTTTGCGCGGACCTGATTCCGGGCCGACCATGGGTCCACGTGCCGATCACCATGGGCTATGACCGCAACGCCGAACTGCTGATCGACGAGAAGCGTGAGTTCCTTGACGACATGCTGGCGCGCAACGTGCACCTGTTCTTTACCCATGATCCGGGCTGTGCATTGGCGCAAGTGACCCGCGATGCCAAGGGCAAGTTCGGAACCACCCACGAAACCGCCGAATTGCATGCGCGTGTGTTGAACGATTGAGTACGTTCCAACAGATGCCGGCGCGTTTGCGCAGGGTGTCTTGTCTCCACGATGCGCCAAACCGGAATTCCTGATGCCCAAGATCACTTTGCTGTTTGCGTCCTTGCACGTGCTGCTGATGCTGGCCTTGTTGATACCGATCTCGCGCCATCGGCATGGCCACAAGATAGGCTTGGGCGATGGTGGCGATCTGCTGCTGGCACGCAAGGTGCGCGTGCACGGCAACTTCATCGAACACGTGCCGTTCGCCCTGTTGATGCTGGCCCTGCTGGAGCTGTGCGGCTTGCCTGCGCTGTGGCTGTGGGTGCTCGGATCCGTATTGTTGCTGGCGCGGGTCATGCACGCGGTCGGATTTTCACGCACCGCGGGTTATTCGGTGGGACGCTTCACCGGCACGGCGTTGACTTGGGTTGTTTTCGTGCTGATGGCGCTGGCCGGGCTGTGGCTCGCACTGCACTGATCACACCCCGGCGGGCCAGAATTCAGCTGGTTGGCGTTCCGAAGATGCGATCGCCGGCATCGCCCAAGCCGGGGTGGATGTAGGCGTTCTGGTCCAGGCGCTCATCGATCGACGCGAGGTACACCTCGACATCCGGATGCCTGGCTTCCAGTGCGCGCAGCCCTTCGGGCGCCGCGACCAGGAAGATGCAGCGAATGCTGCGGCAACCCGCAGCCTTCAGTAGATCGATGGCGGCAATCGCGCTGCCGCCCGTCGCCAGCATCGGGTCGATCAACAGCGCCATGCGTTGGTCCATGCGGTCGGCGAGGCGCTCGTAATAACCGCACGGTTGATGCGTGAGCTCATCGCGGGACACGCCGATCACGCTGACCGGCGCGGCCGGCAGCAACGACTGCACGCCCGGCAGGAAACCCAGTCCCGCACGCAGGATCGGGACCAGGGTCAGGTCTTCGCCACGCACGCGCGGCACCTCCAGCGGGCCAGCCCAGGTCTGCACGGTCACCGCGTGCACGGGTAGGTCGCGGGTGGCCTCGTAGGCGAGCAGGCCCGCGATCTCTCCGGCCAACTGGCGGAAATGCACGCAGTCGGTCGCGATATCGCGCAGCTTGCCGAGCTTGTGTTGCACCAACGGGTGGCGGACTTCGATGGTTTTCATACGTACAGGCTAGCAAGCAAAAAGGTGCCAGGGACAATTTCATTTTTATTTCGTTTTATTTCGTTTTGCGAAATTGTCCAGGCACCTTTTTGTGGCCAGGTGATCCGGCACGCGATTTAAAAAACGATCTAGCCTTCCTGCTTGCCCGCGGCACTTAACAGCAGATCAACCTGTTCAACCGGCATCGGCCGATGCAGGAGATAGCCCTGGAGACTTTCGCAACCAAGCGACGCCAGCAGATCCC
>JBKJOY010000342.1:0-4920 GCA_046595415.1 Thermomonas sp. | reverse complement strand
TGGTTACCGCCCCGGTGACCAGGTGCGTCCACCGCCTGGTGGCTACCATCCGGGGCAGGGCGGGCAACCCGATTTCGACGAGATCTTCGCGGGTGGCGGCGCGGGCGGCGGCTTCAGCGATTTCTTCGAAAGCATGTTTGGTCGCCAACGTCCGGGCGGCGGTTCGCGTGGCCCGCAGCCGCAAGGGCGCCAAGGCGAGGGCGTCACCCGCGCCAAGTTGGCGGTGCCACTGGAGTCCGTCTATACCGGCGGCAGCGTGCGCATCGGCGTCAATGGGCGCACTCTGGATGTGCGGGTGCCCAAGGGCGTGAAGCCCGGACAGTCGATTCGCCTGGCCCGCCAAGGCAATGGGGGCGGCGACTTGCTGCTTGAAATCGAATATGCCGCGCATCCGCACTTCGAAGTCGATGGCCGCAACGTGATCCATGCGTTGCCGGTCGCGCCGTGGGAAGCCGCACTGGGGGCGACGATCAGCGTACCGACGTTAGGCGGGCCGGTTGAGCTGAAGATTCCCGCTGATTCCGAATCAGGCCGCAAGCTGCGGCTGCGTGGACGCGGCTTGCCGGCAGGCACAGAGGGCACTGACGGCGACCAGATCGTGGAACTCGAGATCCTGGCGCCGCGTGTGCATGATGATGCCCAGCGCGAGGCCTACGTGCGCATGCGTGACGCGTTCGGAAATGACTGGCGCCGCGACTGAGCGCGACGCCGTGGTGATTTGCCCAGCGAGAAACCCGATTCTGGGTTCGCCAGTACGCTGCGATCAGGCAGCGGTCGGGCCACCGGACAGGTATTGCGCGATCAGTTCGGCCAATTCGGATTCACTGAACGGCTTGGTGATGTAGGCCTTGGCGCCTTGGCGCATGCCCCACACGCGGTCCGTGTCCTGGTCCTTGGTGGTCACCAGGATCACCGGGATGTGCTTGGTGGTGGCTTCGCGGGTGATCGAGCGGGTCGCCTGGAAGCCGTTGAGATTCGGCATCACCACGTCCATCAGGATCAGGTCGGGGATTTCGCGCTTGGCCGCTTCCACACCGGCCGCGCCATCCTCCGCAGTCAGTGCGTCATGGCCGAGTTTCTCGACGATGCGGCGGATGCCCATCAATTGCGAGGGCGAATCATCGACGATCAGGATGCGTGCCATTTACAAGTTCCCCGTGGTTGCGCGTCGATTGTAGCGGGCGCGACGGCGCCCGCAAGCGGCTCATCGTGTTTATTGGACGCAGACCACGCTGCGACCGCGCGATCCGCCGGCCAGCATGGTCTTGAACACCTCCGGGAGGCCGTCCATTCGGACCTCCCGGGTGCAAATTGCGTCAAGTGTGTCCGGCTTCCAGTCGCTGGCCAACCGCCGCCAGACCTCATCGCGGATATCGCGCGCGGTTCCGGCGGATGCAATCCCCAATAACGAGACGCCGCGGATGATGAAAGGCATGACCGTTGCATCGAGGCTCGCGGAGGCGGCCAAGCCAGCACTGGCTACGTTGCCGTAAGGCGCAGTTTGCGCCAGCAGGCTGGTCAGCATCGGCCCGCCCACGTTGTCCAGCCCGCCGCCAAAGCGAGCGGTTTCCATCGGCCGAGCGGTGGCCAGCGCTTCGCGAGGCAGCACTTCATCGGCACCGAGCGACTTGAGATAGCCCGCATGCTCCGGCTTGCCGCTGATCGCATGCACCTTGAAACCAGCCTTGCTGAAAATCGCTATTGCCAGTGATCCCACTCCGCCGGTCGCGCCGGTAACGGCAAGCGGACCCAGGCCAGGCGTTTGCCGGTTGTCGATCATTCGCAACAACGCAAGGCCGGCGGTGAAGCCGGCAGTGCCGAGAATCATCGCCTCGCGCAGGCTCAAGCCGGAAGGTAGCGCAATGACCCAGCGTGCATCCAGTCGTGCGATCTCGCTGTAGCCGCCGTCGCGCGTTTCCGACAAGCCGCTGCCGGTGACCAGCACAGCATCGCCTTCCCTGAAGGCAGGGTCGGTTGATTGCAGCACATGGCCCGCCACGTCGATACCGCCGACCAATGGGAACCGGCGCAGGATCTTGCCCTGCCCAGTGCCGGCCAGCGCATCCTTGAAATTCACGGACGAATACGCCGTCCGGATGACCACTTCGCCCGGATTCAAATCCTGCAGCGAGACCATCTCGATGCCGCTGCGGTAGCCGTCCGCATCATCATGGATGCGGAACGCACGGAAGCTCGATGGCACGCTCATGCATCCTCCGGCGTCAGCTTGAGCTGGCTGCGGCGTTTCTCGTCCAGCCATTTGTCGGCTTGGGCAGGAACGTAGCCTCGCATCCAATCAAGCAGTGTGTCGATATCGTCTCCGTGCCACATGTCCTGGCGCTGTTCGGCGTGCAGGAAGCGCTCGCGCACCATGGTGTCGAGCATCGCCATCAGCGGCTGCCAGAAGCCGCCCACATCAAGGAACGCGCAGGGTTTCTTGCCGAGTCCAAGCTGGCGCCAGGTCAGCATCTCGAACATTTCGTCGAGCGTGCCGAAGCCGCCGGGCAGCGCCACGAATCCATCGGCCAATTCAAACATGCGCGCCTTGCGCGTGTGCATCGAGTCGACGACTTCGAGCCGGGTGACGCCGCGATGCGCGACTTCCCAGTCCACCAGTTGCTGCGGGATCACCCCAATCACTTCTCCGCCGCCCGCCAGCACTGAGTCAGCGACGATGCCCATCAGTCCGACATTGCCGCCGCCATACACCAGCGCGATGCCATCCGACGCCAACCGTTCGCCCAGCGCACGCGCTTGTGCTGCGTAAGCCGGATTGTTTCCGGTATTGGAACCGCAGTAGACGCATATGGCTTTCACGCAGGAGCCTTGAAGTGGGCGAGCAGGGATTGTGCGGCGCTCATGCCGGCGAATGCCGCCAAGCCGGCGAGCAGGAAACACAGCCAAGGTTGCCAGCCCTGCCGCAGCGAGAAGCTCAGTACCGGGAAGAAGGCCAAGCCGCCGAGCACGAACCAGAAGATGTCCATCGACATGGTGGCTACCCGCTGGGCGTCATGCGTATCCATGTACAACCAGCCAAGCACCAACAACGAAGTGATGGGCAAGGCTGCAACCAGCGCGCCCAGAAACCCGGGGCGCTTGGAAAGCATCGATGCGGTCAGCACCAGGGCGACGGTTATCGCGAGCTTGATCAGGAACTGCAGGTTCATTGCGCGATTATCCTCTGCTGCCAACGAAAACGGCGCGCCAATGGCACGCCGATCGAGTCGCGTCCGCGGCCAATCAGTTGGCCTTGTGGATCGCCCGTTTGTGCACAGCCATCGCTGCATCGTGCACGGCTTCGGACAGGCTGGGATGCGCGTGGCAGATCCGGGCGAGATCGTCGGCACTGCCCTTGAACTCCATGGTCAGCACGCCTTCGTGGACCAGTTCCGAGACGTTCGCACCGACCAGGTGCATGCCCAGCACGGTATCGGTTTCAGCATGCGCAAGTACCTTGACGAAGCCCGCAGGCTCCGCCATTGCCACTGCGCGCCCGACCGCGGCGAATGGGAAGCTGCCGGCCTTGTAGGGAATGCCCTCAGCCTTGAGCTGTTCTTCGGTCTTGCCAACCCAGGCGAGTTCCGGTTCGGTGTAGATCACCCACGGAATGGTGTCGAAATTGACGTGGCCAGGCAGGCCGGCGATGAGTTCGGCGACGGCAATGCCTTCCTCGAAACCCTTGTGCGCCAGCATCGGTCCACGCACACAATCGCCCACGGCCCACACGCCATCGACGCCGGTATGGCAATGCTCATCCACTTCGACCATGCCGCGGTCGGTGAGCTTTACGCCGGTGCCTTCAGCCAGCAGTCCCTTGCTGGCAGCGCGGCGGCCCACGGCCACCAGCAACTTGTCGACCACGAGTTCCTGGTCGGTTTTGCCATCGTTGTAGGTGACATGCACGCCGTCAGCCTTGACCTCGGTGCCACTGACCTTGCAGCCCAACTTGATGTCCAGACCCTGCTTCTTGAATTCGCGCGCAGCGACCTTGGCCACTTCGGCATCCGCCGTGGCGAGGAAATTCGGCAGGCCTTCCAGGATCGTGACCTGCGAACCCAGGCGGTTCCACACGCTTCCCAGCTCCAGGCCGATCACGCCAGCACCAATGACGCCCAGGCGCTTTGGAGTGACTTCGAAATCCAGCCCGCCCACGTTGTCCACGATGTGCTCGCCGAACTTCGCGAACGGTAGTTCGATCGAATCCGATCCGGCCGCGATGATCACGTTGGTGCCATGCAGCGAGAGCTCGCTGCCGTCCTGTTGCTTGACGTTGACGACATTGCCCGGCTGCAATTGGCCGAAGCCATAGAACGCCGTGATCTTGTTCGCCTTGAACAACGCTGCAATTCCGCCAGTGAATTGCTTCACGATGGCGTCCTTGCGGCCGACCATTTTCTTGACGTCCATTGCCGGCTTTTCGAAGCTGATGCCGTGCTGGTCGAAGAGGTGTCCCATATTCCAGAACTGGCGGCTGGAATCGAGCAGCGCTTTCGAAGGAATACAGCCCACGCGCAGGCAGGTACCACCGAGCGCGGGTTTGCCGTCCTTGCCCAGTCCGGCGTCGATGCAGGCGACCTTCAAGCCCAACTGCGCTGCGCGGATGGCCGCGTGGTAACCGGCTGGTCCGCCGCCGATGACGACGACGTCGAAGTTCTGGGTTTCGCTCATGGTTCGTTTCCTTGGATTCAAACAGGAAGCCCCGAACATCAGGGCCTCGCCGGATCACATGCCGAGCAGCATCCGGTGTGGGTTCTCAAGCTGGTTCTTGATGTCGACCAGGAACAGCACCGCATCCTTGCCATCGATGACGCGGTGGTCATAGCTCAGCGCGATGTACATCATCGGTGCGGCCACCACCTGGCCATTTTCGACGATGGCCCGTTCCTTGATCGCATGCATGCCGAGGATGGCGCTCTGCGG
>JBKJOY010000193.1:0-23602 GCA_046595415.1 Thermomonas sp. | reverse complement strand
AGCAACTCGCCTTCAACCTTGATGTTCACCGGCGCACCGGAGGTCAGGAACATGTCCGAGGCGTTCTTTTCCGCCATCAGCTTGAGGAAGTAGCCGATATCCATTGCACAGGTTCCTTAAATCCTGCCGGCGATTTGCGCTCGTGCCGCCGGCTTCCCACAATGACCGTTGATGCTTCACATCGAACGGTCCCCCATATGCGCCCAAGCTTCGCACACTTCCGCCCCACCCTGCATACCGCAGCAGGTGGCCTTGTGCTGTTGCTGGCTGGCTGTGCCAGCCTGCCGCCACCGACCGCTGAACTGGATGCCGCCCGCCAAGCAGTGGCGCGTGCCGACGCTGCCGATGCAGATCAGTACGCGCACGTGCAGCTGGAGCAGGCGCGCGCAGGACTGGACCGCGCGCAGGCCGCCATGGCCAGACACCGCGACGTTGACGTGCGCAGCGCCGCACTGGCTGCAGCTGCGGATGCGGACTTGGCTTACACGCTCAGCCGCGCGGCCGTGACCCGCTCCGAATTCAGCCAGCAACAAGCCGAGATCACCGAATTGCGAACTCGACTGCGCATGCCGCCTGCGTCGTCCAGCGACAATCCGCTCGACCTGGCGCCACCTGCGTCGACTCCGGAACTGCGATTGCAGGCCTTGGATGCCGACCCGCGGCTCAATCCATTTGCGCAGTACGAACGGCTGCAGGCACGCCAGGCGCTGGCGTTGCTGCAAGCCAGTAGCAGTCGCAATCGGCCTGCCGCGGCCCTGCAGGCCGAACGCCGGGTGGGCATCGCCGAGCAGGCGGCGCGCATCGAAGCCGCACAGCGCATCAAAGACACCCTGCAGCGCGAGCGCAGCGACCTGCTGGTAGAAGCCAGTCGGCGGGACGCCGAGCTTGCGCGCGCAGAAGCAGAGCGCCTGAGGATGCAGGCACAAGTACAGGCTGAGGAAGCCGCGCGGCTACGCGCCGCGGCGGAGGCTGAATCCAATGCTCGCCAAGCGGCTGAGTCGGTCCTGGATGGCGCACAAGTGGATCAAGGTGCGCGGGTGGCCGCCGCCCGGGAAAAAGAAGCGGCACTGGCGCGCCAGGAAGCGGAACTGGTCGCCGGTGCCAAACTGCCACCCTCACGTCAAACCGCGCAGGGACTGGTCTTCACGCTTGCGGGAGATGCGTTTGCGTCGGGCCAGTCAACATTGACGCCAGATGCCACTGCGCGAGTGCGGGCACTCGGCGTGTACCTGAAGTCGACCAAGGCGGGCAGGGTGCAGGTGGTGGGGCATACCGACAGCCAGGGCGAGACTGCGGCGAACAAGGCGCTCTCCCTGCGTCGTGCAGAAGCGGTGCGAACCGGATTGGTGGATGCGGGCGCGACCCGCAACAGCGTAGGAGCGCAAGGCCAGGGGGAAGCTGAACCGATCGCCGACAACGTCACCGCCGCTGGGCGCGCGAAGAATCGTCGTGTGGAGATCGTTATTGCAGGAAACAGCCTTAATAACAATTAGATACGTTGGTTTTCTACGGTCGCAGCACTTTCGCCTTGCGTCCCCAGAAGCGGCTTGCGGGAGCCAACCGACAAGAGTAGGGTCGAGTTCCCGGGTGGTTTGTATGTCTGAATCCCCATCTGGTTGGTCGGAGACCGAATAGATGCACGATCCGTTGGACAACCCGGAGATCGCCGCCGCAAGCCGGGACCGCGGTGGACGCTCGGGGCCGGATGGCCGGATCGGCGACACACCAGCAGGACAATCCAGTACGCCCCGCGCTGACAACAGCCGGGGCGTATGTGTTTTTGCGCTCGCGCATCTTGAAGCAAAGATGTCGTGGGCGCGTCATCACGGCAGGCCACACCTGCCGCTACCCGCGCCGTCGCGGCCTACAAGGCTGGGCTGCGCATCGTTGCAACCTGAAGGAGGTTTTCATGTTCGAAGGACAGCCACAGGCAGAACTTGAAGCAAAGATGAAATCCAGCACCGAGTTCCGGCAGCTCTATTACCGGCACCGAGAATTGGACAAGCAGGTGCTGGACGCTGAGCTTGGCGTATTGCCTCTGGACGACACCACGCTCGGCCAAATGAAGCGCGAGAAGCTCGCGGCCAAGGATCGCCTGATCAGGATGTACGACAGCCATTGAATGATGAGGCTGGTGGCAGCCTCCTCGCCGGCTGCCACCAGTCGCTACGTATTCGGGCTGTTGCATCCCCGCTGCTAGACTTGTGGGCTTGCCGCAACGCGTGATCCGACATGGCCACCCACGATTCCGTTCTAGAACTGGTTGGTGAAACGCCGATCATCCGCGCCCGCCGCCTCGACACCGGGCTGTGCACGCTGTACCTGAAACTGGAAAGCCAGAATCCGGGCGGGTCGATCAAGGACCGCATTGGCCTGTCGATGATCGAGGCTGCCGAGCAGCGCGGCGACATCAAACCGGGCGACACCCTGGTGGAGGGCACGGCCGGCAATACCGGCATAGGTCTGGCGCTGGTGGCGCAACAGAAGGATTACAAGCTGATCCTGGTTGTGCCGGACAAAATGAGCCGCGAGAAGATCTTCAACCTCAAGGCGATGGGCGCGCAGGTGGTGCTGACCCGTTCCGACGTTGCCAAAGGTCATCCGGACTACTACCAGGACATGGCCGAACGCATTGCGCGGGAAACCCCGGGCGCGTACTTCATCAACCAGTTCGGCAACCCCGACAACCCGGCCGCGCACGAGTTCGGCACCGGGCCCGAAATCCTCCGGCAGATGGCCGATGTGGGCGGGCTGGATGCCATCGTATTTGGCTGCGGAAGTTCAGGCACGATGACCGGCCTGTCGCGTTGCTTCGCCACGCAGTCGCCGCATACGGAGTTGATCCTGGCCGATCCGGTGGGGTCGATCCTGGAGGACTACATCAACCGCGGCGACATCGTCGAAAAGTCCGCCAGCTGGATGGTGGAGGGCATCGGCGAAGACTTCCTGCCGCCGATTGCCGACTTCACCCGGGTCAAGAAAGCCTATGCGATCAGCGACAAGGAAAGCTTCCTGACCGCGCGCGAATTGCTGGAAAAAGAAGGCATCCTTGGTGGCTCATCCACCGGCACGTTGTTGGCATCAGCACTGCAGTATTGCCGCGAGCAAACGACGCCGAAGAACGTGCTCAGCTTCGTTTGCGATACCGGCAACAAATACCTGTCGAAGATGTACAACGATTTCTGGATGCTGGATAACGGCTTCCTCGAGCGCGAACAGTTCGGCGACCTGCGCGATCTCATCCTGCGCCCGTTCGCCGCCCGCGACACGGTGGTGGTCGGTCCCGCTGACCTGCTCATCACCGCATGGCAGCGCATGAAACTGTACGACGTCAGCCAGCTGCCGGTGGTGGACGGCGATCGCATCGTCGGCATCGTCGATGAGTCCGACGTGCTGCTGCACGTGTATGGCGACGAGTCGCGCTTCCGCGAACCGGTCTCCACCGCGATGGTCAGCAAACTGGACAAGGTCGCCGTGCGCGCGCCAATCGAATCGCTGCTGCCGGTGTTTGATCGCGGCCATGTCGCTATCGTGATGGACGACGACCGCTTCCTGGGTCTGATCACCCGCATCGACCTGCTCAATTTCCTGCGCCGGCGCGTGCAGTAACCCGTAACGCACAGGATTCCCCATATGAGCGACAACAAGCAGCTCGGCCTCGGTACGTTGGCCATCCACGGCGGGCAGTCGCCAGACCCCAGCACCGGCGCGGTGATGACGCCGATCTACGCCACCAGCACCTACGCACAGTCCAGCCCGGGCGTGCACCAGGGCTTCGAGTATTCGCGGACCCATAATCCGACCCGCTTCGCCTACGAGCGCTGCATCGCATCGCTGGAAGGCGGGAGCCGCGGCTTTGCGTTCGCGTCGGGCCTGGCGGCGACCTCGACCCTGCTGGAACTGCTCGACAGCGGCGACCACGTCATCGCCATGGATGACATCTACGGCGGCAGTTATCGTTTGTTCGAGCGCGTTCGCCGGCGCAGCGCCGGGCTGGATTTCAGCTTCGTCGACATGACCGATCCTGCCAAGTTCGAAGCCGCGATCACGCCAAAGACGAAACTGGTCTGGATCGAAACCCCGACCAATCCGCTGTTGAAGATCGTGGATATCGCGGCGATTGCCGCCATCGCCAAAAAACACGGCCTGCTGGTCGCGGTCGACAACACGTTTTCGTCGCCGATCCTGCAGCGTCCGTTGGAACATGGCGCCGACATCGTCATGCACTCGGCCACGAAATATCTCAATGGCCATTCCGACATGGTCGGCGGGATGCTGGTGGTCGGTGACAACGCCGAACTCGGCGAACAACTCGCCTTCCTGCAGAACTCGGTCGGTGCGGTACAAGGTCCGTTCGACAGTTTCCTGGCCCTGCGCGGTTTGAAGACGCTGCACCTGCGCATGCGTGCGCATTGCGAGAATGCGTTGGCGCTTGCACGGTGGCTGCAGACGCATGCGGCAGTGAGCGAGGTGATCCACCCGGGCCTGCCCTCGCATCCGCAGCACGCGCTCGCAGCGCGGCAGATGGACGGCTTCGGCGGCATGCTGTCGATCCGGCTCGCGGGCGGCTTCGAAGCTGCCAAGCGCTTCTGCGAACGGCTTGAGCTGTTCACCCTGGCCGAGTCACTCGGCGGCGTGGAGTCACTGGTGAATCATCCGGCGGTGATGACGCATGCGTCGATCCCGCCTGAGCGTCGCGCGGCGCTCGGCATTGGTGACGAGTTGGTGCGGCTCAGTGTGGGTGTGGAGGATCTCGCTGACCTGCGTGCGGATCTGGACAACGCGTTGCGTTGAGCGTGCTTGGTCGAGCGCGGGTCATTGAGCGTGATCAGTCGAAGCGCAGGCCGTAGCGCTCACGCATCGCCGCCAGCTCCCGCCTGAACCACCAGCGCAGCACGCGCCAGCGCATGCCGCCACGTGGGATACGCGGGTAGTCGCCAGTGAACACGGGCTCAAATTTCTCGTCGAGTGACGGCGGCGGAATTTCAAGGAATTCGCACACGCGCGAAACGACTGCGGAGGTGTCCGAATGCAGTGCCTCACTGCGCAATAGCAGCACCTGTTCGTAGGGGAAGTGGGCGAACAACTTATCCAACTGGTTGGCATAGTCGCCGCGCGTGCGGTAACTGTGTGTGCGAGTCGATGACTTGGGCGAGTGAGGTGCGACGTCACGTCGCAAACGCCAATCCTCAAGCAACAGTGCCAGCGGCAGCGGCCAACGCTCGTTCCCGCGCAGACGCTCCATGTGGTGTTGCGAAACGGCGCGTTCGACGGGATCCCGCAGCAGCAGGATCCAACGCATGGCCGGGTTGTATCGCGCGATGCGCTCGATGGCCTGCGGCAGGAACAGGTAGATCGGGGTCGCATCGCCATACAGCAAGGCGTCGCCTGCAGCATCGAACAATGGCAGGTAAACCGCATCGATTTGCGAAGGACTTGCGGCGTCATCGAATGCCGCTGAATCGAAGACATGCGCTTCCTTGCCGCGCGGCAGCAGCGCGCCAGGTTGCGTGCCCAGATAATGCGCCAAGGCGGTGGTGCCACCCTTCTGCACGCCGCCGACCAGGAAGCCTACAAGCGGCTCAGGTGGCGATAGCGTCATGGCCAGGCAGTTCCTGGATGCTGATCTCAGCCGGTAACGCGAACAGGCCGCTGAAGCGCTCGATGGAATTATCGATCACTTCAAACGACAGGTCGGACTCGTATCGACAGAGCACGCGCTGGTGATGTTGGTGCCTGGCAGGCGCCTGCACCAGGCGTGCGCGCAGGCGGTAGATCCCATGCGCGAGTTCGGCCCGGAAGGTGACGCGCACCATCAGGCGTCGCGCGCTACCTGATCCTTCCGGCAGGCGGATGCGCCTGCCACTCAGCGGCACTCCGCGATCGTCGAGGATATCGATGATGCATGCCGCTTCATCGATGTTGCCCGCAAGCTCGAGTTCTGCAGTGACTTCCAGCAACCCACCATGGCAAAGCGCCAGATGGCGCGCACCGTCCTGCAGGCTGAGGGCGAGCACGCCGCCGTCATGGCTCCGGAATCCTTCATCGATCCGGATCGGCTTGGGCTGGTCGGCCGGCGTGGCCTTGGCATGGACCCGGAACAGATATTCCTCGATGACCTCTTCCGGCAGGCCAAGCATGGCCATGCGCCCGCCTTCCAGCAGGATGGCGCGTTGGCAGAATGCCCGCAGAGCATTCAAGTCATGGCCGACGAACAGCAAGGTGGTGCCGCGTGCCAGGATCTCCTGGATGCGCGTCATGGCCTTCGCCTGGAACGCGGCGTCACCCACCGCCAACGCCTCGTCGACGATCAGAATGTCCGGATCGATATGCACCTGCACCGAAAACGCCAGTCGCAAGGCCATGCCCGAACTGTAGGTCTTGACCGGTTGGTCGATGTAGTCACCGATGTCGGCAAAGGCGATGATGTCGCCGATCAGCGCATCGATGCGCGCGCGCGACAAGCCCAGGATCGCCCCATTGATGTAGATGTTTTCGTGGCCGGTCAGTTCAGGATTGAAGCCCGAACCCAGCTCCAGCAATGCAGCCACGCGGCCATGCGTCTCCACGGTCCCTGATGTTGCCGGCAATACGCCTGCGATGATCTGCAGGAGCGTGCTCTTGCCGCTGCCGTTCAATCCGACGATACCGAGTGCTTGACCGCGATGCAGCTCGAAGCTGATGTCGTGCAACGCTTCGTGCACGTGGATGCGGCGATGTGCGGAAGCGTGCAGGCGCGACGCCAAGCCCGGCGCAGCATGCTGCACAAGACCGCCGAAGCGGTGCAACAAGGGCACGATGAGTCGTTGGGCGGGACTGGCCCAAGTGCGGAAGATCTTGCCCACGCCCTGAATGCGGATCGCAGTGGAGGACGCGCCTGTGGTGTCGTAGGTGTGGGGATGAGATGGCATGAGCCCGCTATTGTGACCCGCCGCTGCAAGCACGGCCAGCAAACCGATTTGCCAAAAAAAACGGGCGACCCGAAGGCCGCCCGTAGATAGTGCTCGATCCTGATCGGATCGCTTTCAGTTCAACTTACGGAGCGCCGTAGCAAGACGGGTCTTCATTGCTGAAGTCGTTGGCGTCACCGCTGGTGCCGTGATCCAGACCGCTGCCGTAACCGGGGTTACCGCATGGGTTGGTGGTGCCGCCGGCCGGGCCGTCGGAACCATTCGGGCCACCCGGCTCACCGTTCGATTGACCGTTGCCACGGAAGTCCGGGGTGGTCTCCTGAGCGAAGTCAGACGGACGCTCGCCGACTGCATTGGCGAAGTTGCCTTCGTCATAGTCACGACCGTACTGCTCACCGCGGGTGTCGCTGTCCGTCAAGTCAGCCAGGACGCGACCGGTGCTGTTGACCAGGCTGGTAGCAACCAGGCCCGGGAACTCAGCGGTGACGACTGCACGCCACTTGCCGATGCCCGTACCCCAAGCACCGATGGCGCCATTGGTGCCGCCGTTCTCGAGGTCCGTGGCATTCAGCTGCACCGAAGCGCCGGCCGGCAACCACACACGAACCTGCGAAGCACCTTCGTTGCTGGCGTCATCAATACCCACCAGCGAGACGTAACCGTCGGTGGCGCTACGGTTGGTCAGGCGGATGAAGCTGCGCTGGCTGGTGTTGCTACCCGGGTTGATGGTGAAGATTTCCATCGTGGAACCGTTGTAACGCAGCGGCAACAGGGTGCAGGACGGCGAGTTGAAGATCGGCGTCGGCACGGCATTGCCGGAACGGGTGAACGTGGTGCTCACGACGTTGTTGTGATCGTCGATCACGGTGTCGGAATCGACGAAACCGCAAACGGTCAACAACTTGGTCGAGGTGCCTGTGGCAAGCGACACGCCGGCAGCTGTACCGTTGTAGTCGAAGTACACGACGTTGCCGTTCACTTCACCCTGCGCCACGATGCGGCCAGAGGCGCAGGTGCCGTCCTTCAGGAAGACGTCATCGTTGTAGATCGCCGGATCGCCATTGTCGAAGGCCAGCCAGTTGTCGGCTGCGCCACCGGCGATTTCGGTGTGGAACGCATCAGTGCCCAGGAACGCGAAGCTGCCAGCACCGTTGTTGGTGATGGTGACGTCACCCAGGTCGATCCACTGCTCGTTGTAGCCGACATCGTTCTGAGCGGAGCCCAGGCGGCCGTCGAAGCTGAAGCGCGACTTCGGCATCATGTCGCTGGTCCAGCTGTCGGCGACATCGATGTACTTGTCGGTTTCAGCACCGGTGCGGGTTGCACAAGCGGTGACGCCGGTGACGCGGGCCAGGATCGTGCGGTTCTGGGTCGAACCGGTGAAGCGCGCATCATTGCTGGCGTTGACCATCCAGAACTCGGCGTCAACCTTGTTGGTGGTGCCGGCAGCGAACTCGTTCAGGCTGGTGAGCTTGGCATTGTGCCAGCGCAGCATTTCGCCCGGACCCGGATTGGCATTGTTGCCAGGTGCCGGAATGATGCGGATCGATGCAGTACGGCCACCATCGTAGTAAGCGTCGAACTGGACTTGCCAGCCGGCCGCAACCAAGGTGGCGTTCAGCTCAAGCTGACCAGCGCCGGTGCCTGCGACCGGGATGTTGGTGGTGTTGAACAGCGCGCCATCGGCAGTGTCCACACAGGTGGCGTCGATAGCCGGCACCGGGGAGCCCGGCGGCTGCGTGCCGGTCACGCTGCCGTTGCGGTTCAGCTTGACGCGAACAGTGAAGCCGGTGGTGATCTGCACGGCGTTGTCCGGAACCTGGATATCGAACACCAGGTCTTCGGTCATCGTGTAGTTGTATTGCGACGCGAACAGCTGCTGATAGGCAACGTTTTCCGGAACCAGGATGCCAGCTGGGCTGGTTGCCGAGGTGTCACCGGTGGTTGCGGCCGTGCCGAAAGCGGCCGTACCGTAGTTGTAAGCCGCAGCGGCGCCGGCCATACCCAAGCCGGCCACGAGGGCAGCGGCGAGGATGTTTTTCTTCATGCTAGACATGTCTAACTAACTCCTGTCAGTTGGTAAAACGGATTGACGCAACTTTTTCCGATTGAGCGGCCCTTGCCCGGTACCAGGAGGCAGGGCCTCCGACAACCGGTTTCTTCCAAGGTTATTCCAATTTTCTAACGCGGAACGCGCTGGCCAACGGCCAAACGCAGCCCCCCCATTCCCCTGGATGATCAAGTTGCAGTGCGGACGCTAACCCAGTGTTAAGGAATCGTCAATCCCTGTAGTCTGAATGTGCTGCACAATCGAAAGGAAGTTCACTCGGATCATGCGCTTGGCGTCACATGTTGACACGAAGACGTAGCTTGCTACCTATTCAGCTGGGGTGATCGAGTGGGAGGGTTCCCACCGGTTAGAATTGTGATCACCTTTCATACGGTTTGAGCAGTTATTTCGCCGCTCGTCGCTGGATCATGGCCGTTTATCCCAAACCCTCGCGTGCTCACTGACCTCGCCCACCCCTGGCGCCACCAGGCGCTTATCCGCATCTTGACGTGGCGGGAGGTGAGTGGGCGCTACCGGGGCTCGTTTCTGGGTTCTTTCTGGTCGCTGCTGACGCCCCTGCTGCTGCTCGGCGTGTATACCCTTGTCTTCGGGATCGTGGCCCCGACCCGATGGCCGGGGGCGGAAGACCAGGGCATCGGCATGTTCGCCCTGCGCCTGCTGGCCGGCATGGTGATCCACGGACTGTTGGCGGAAAGCCTGAGCCGGGCGCCGGTGTTGGTGACGTCGCAGCCCAATTACGTCAATAAAGTGGTGTTCCCGCTGGAGACGTTGGCCTGGGTCAACCTGCTGACCGCGCTGTTCCATTCGCTGATGGCGATGCTGGTGTTGGTGCTGCTGAACGCGACCTTGGGAACCGGCCTGCACTGGAGCCTGCTTGCCCTGCCGGTGATCGTGCTGCCGTACGCGGTGATGCTGATGGGGCTGATCTGGCTGGTGTCCTCCTTGGGGGTTTACCTGCGCGACATCAACCAGATCATCGGGCCGGTGATCATGGTGAGCATGTTCCTGGGCCCCGTGTTCTACCCGCGCTCGGCGATGCCTGCGGCCGCGCAGTCCTGGTTGGGCTTGAACCCGATCACGCTGCCGATCGAGCAGCTGCGGCGGGTGTTGTTCGACGCGCAGTGGCCGCAATGGGAGCCGCTGGCGCACTATTCGCTGGCCGCCGTGGCCTCTTACCTGTTCGGCCTGTGGGTTTTCACCAAGCTCAAGAAAGGATTCGCCGATGTCCTCTGAAACCGCCTTGCGGACCGCGCCACGTGACCGTCTGCTGGGCGAGCTCCTGCTGGATGCCGGCCTGGTCGGTGCCGCTGATCTCGATCGTGGCCTCGCGTTGCAGCAGAAGGTCGGCGGCCGCATCGGCAGCGTGCTGATGCGTATCGGCGCGGTCAGCGAGGACAACCTCTTGCAGGTCCTCAGCCGCCAGCTGGGCCTGCCAGTGATGGGCGCGGAAGTGCCAGTGCCGGATGAGGACATGGTGCGACTGACGGCGGGTTTGGCGCCGGCCGGGATCGACTGGCTCCTTGATCAGCAGGTGTTGGTATGGCCGGGCGAGGGCAGCGACCTGCTCTGTGCGGCGCGTGATCCATTGCTGCCGGCGCTTCGGGAATCCATGCAGCACGCGTTTCCCGGCCGCCATATCCTTTGGTGCCTGTGCAGGGCGCAGGACCTCGAGCGGATGCTGGATGGCCTGTCCCACCACGCCCGCGCGGATGGCTTCGATGGTGGCGACGAACAACAATTGCGCGCGATGGCCGAGGAAGCCCCGGTTGTCGAGCTGGTCAGCAACCTGATGGCGCAAGCGGTCGAACAGCGCGCCTCGGACATCCACCTGGAGCCGGAGGAGCGCATCTTCGCGGTGCGTTTCCGCATCGATGGCGTGTTGCATACCCGCCTGCAACTGCCACGGGATCGGTTCGACGCGGTGGCCTCGAGGCTCAAGTTGATCTCCGGCATGGACATCGCGGAACGCCGCCTGCCGCAGGATGGCCGCATGTCGACCCGAGTGGGCGGCCAGGAAATGGACATCCGTGTCTCCGCGCTGCCCGGCGTGCATGGCGAGTCCATCGTGATGCGCCTGTTGCCCAAGGAGCGCAAGGAACTCGGGCTGGAGCGGCTGGGTTTCGAAGCCGACCATCTGGCATTGATGAAGGCGTGGACGGCGGAGGCCAACGGCATCGTGCTGGTCACCGGCCCGACCGGCTCCGGCAAGTCGACCACGCTGTATGCGTCACTGGCCGCAGCCAACGATGGTCTCAAGAAGATCATCACGGTCGAGGATCCGGTGGAGTTCCAACTGCCGGCGGTGACCCAGATCCAGGCCCATCCGGAGATCGGCCTGACCTTCGCCAGTGCGCTGCGCTCGATCCTGCGCCAAGACCCCGATGTGATCATGATCGGCGAAATCCGCGATCTGGAAACTGCGGAGATCGCGGTGCAGGCGGCATTGACCGGCCACTTGGTGCTGAGCACGCTACATACCAACGATGCGATCAGCGCGTTCACGCGCCTCATCGACATGGGCGTGGAACCGTTCCTGGTCGCCACCCCGATCCGCGCGGTCCAGGCGCAGCGGCTGGTACGACGTTTGTGCGACCAGTGCACGCGTCCGACCCGGGTGCCGGAGAAGATCGAGGCCGAAGCCGCCCATTTCGCGCATGTCGTCCTGCCCGGCCTCGCGCCAAAGTGGATGGAAGCCGTGGGCTGCGCCCACTGCATGAATACCGGCTACCGCGGTCGCCTGGGTATCTACGAGATGGTCCCGGTGTCGGAGGCGATGCAGCACCTGATCGTCAGTGGCGCCTCGGTCAACGACATGAAGAAGCTCGCGCGCGAGGAAGGCCATCGCTTCCTGCGCGATGACGGCCTGCTCAAGGCGTGGCAGGGGTTGACCACGGTCGAGGAAGTGCTGCGCGTGACGGGCACCTGAGCGCATGCCGCGTTATCACTACCAGGCTTTGAACACCGCCGGCGTCAGTCTGGAAGGCATGCTGCGCGCCGACAGCGAACGCGATGCCGCGCGCCAGTTGGAGCGGCGCGGACTGTCGGTGATCGAGGTGCGCTCTGGCGAACTCGGCAAGGGTTCGTCCAGGCACGGGCGCATGCGCCACGGCGATGTGATCCTTGCATTGCAGGAACTGGCGACCATGCTGACCTCCGGCGTCAGCATTGCGGATGCGGTCGGCAGCCAGGCGCTGGGTGCACATCATCCGAGGATCGTGCAGGCGTTCGCCGGGATGTCGCGGGACCTGCAACGGGGCCAGGCGTTCTCGGCGACCTTGGCCAAGTGTGGGTTGCCGTTGCCGGAATATGTCGTGCAGCTTGCGCGTGCCGGCGAAATGACCGGCGAGCTGGGCAAGGCCTTGCGCGATGCCGGCAGCCAGTTGGAATACGAGCAGCAACTGCGCAATGAAATGCGCAATGCCTTGATCTACCCGGCGGTGTTGGTGCTGGCCGGCATCGCGGCGGTCGCGATCATGTTCATGTTCGTGGTGCCGAAGTTCGCTTCGTTGCTGCAAAACGCCAAGGACCTGCCGCTGCTGGCGTGGGTCGTGCTCGCCTTCGGCACGTGGACGCGGGAGAACTTCTGGTTGCTGCTGCTGATCGTCGCGGGCCTCGGCGCCGGTGCGACCTGGGCGGCGCGCAAGCCGGAAGTGCGTGCGAAGACCATGGATGCACTCTCGCGCTGGCCGATCGTGGGACCGTGGTTGGTCGAGGCCGATACCGCGCGCTGGGCCAAGGTACTGGGCGCGCTACTGGGCAACCGGGTGCCGTTGATGCGCGGCCTGGAACTTGCGCAGGCGGGCTTGCAATTGCCGCAACGGCGCGCCCGCATGGGCGAGGTCACCCGCGCGGTGCGCGGTGGAGCGACCCTGGCCGATGCGCTGGAAGACCACGATGCGCTGACGGCGACCGGCTACAACCTGATTCGGGTCGGCGAGCGTTCCGGAAAGTTGGCATCCATGCTGGATTCATTGGCCAAGCTGTATGAAGAGGCGGGCCGCAACCGCATGAAGCGGGTGTTGATCCTGCTGGAACCGATCGCGATCCTGGTGATCGGCAGCATGATCGGCACGATTATCCTGGGCGTGATCCTGGCCATTACCAGCGCGAATGACCTGGCCGTTTGACCGCCATCACCGATTCAATCGAACCGATCGATCCGAGGACTACCGATGCAGCGCCATTTCCGTTCAATGCCGACCAAGCAGCAGGGTTTCACGTTGCTGGAAATGATCGTGGTGCTGGTGATCATCGGATTGATCATGGGTTTGGTGGGGCCGCGCCTGTTCGGGCAGGCTGACAAGGCCAAAGTCCAGACGGCGGGCACCCAAGTCAAGATGTTGGGGGGCGCGCTGCAGACGATGCGCCTGGACATCAGTCGCTGGCCGACCGAGCAGGAGGGTCTGTCGCTGTTGACCAACAAGCCGGCCGATATCACGGCCGCCAATGGCTGGGCGGGACCGTACACCAGTGAAGCGGTGCCGATGGATCCGTGGGGGCATCCCTATCAGTACGCGCCCGTGCCGAGTGGCACCCAGCCCTACACCCTGTATTCGTTCGGCGCGGACGGCAAGCCCGGTGGCGAAGGTCAGGATGCCGACATCGGCAGCTTGCCCGGTAAGCCGTCCGCCAACTGAGTTGCACCGCGGATGCGTCAGCAAGGATTCACGTTGCTTGAAATGATCGTGGTGATGGCGATCCTCGGGCTGGTGACGGCGATGGTGGCGCCCGCCGCGTTACGCAGCATTGATACGTGGCGCAGGCAAGTGGAGCAGGATGCGCTGCTCGACCAGATACGCGCCCTGCCCGGCAATGCGCGCTCCAGCGGAAAGCCGGTCGTAATCAGCGATCTGACCCTGGCTGGTGCTACGCCGCCGCTGCATGTGGCCGCCGATTGGAAGCTGCATGTTCCCGCGACATGGCATGTGCAGGGCAATGGCGTGTGCGACGGTGGCGAGGTGGTAATCGGTAACGCCTACGGCACCCGCGTGATCAAAGTGTCGTCACCGTTCTGCGATCCGGTTGTCCAGCGGTGATTCGGCGCGTACGTCAGCCCAGTTCGCCAGGCAAGACGCGGGGCTTCACCCTGCTTGAAGCCATTGTCGCGATGGTCGTCTTCAGCCTCGGCGCGTTCGCCCTGTATGGATGGCTGTCGACGAACGTGATCACCTTGGGTCGCATCACTGCACGGCAGGAACAGGAGGTCGCGTACGCGTCGGCACTCGACCTGGTCCGTCGCAGCAATCCGATGCTGGCACCAAGCGGCAAACGCACCGTCGGCGACATGATCGTCTCCTGGCGCAGCTTTCCAGTAGAGGATCCGAAGCCGAATGTCGATCAGTCGGGCTCACCGGGTGTATACCAAGTGGGTCTTTACGCGGTGTACGTCAGGGTCAGCCGCAATGGGCGCGAGATCGGGAAGTTTCAAGTCCGCCAGGTTGGCTGGAAGCAGACCGGCAAGTTCGGATCGTGATGCACGTGTCTGGGCGTCGCGCTGATGCTTCAACGGTACCTTGCAACGCAGGGTTCACGTTGATGGAAATGCTGGTGACACTGATTCTGGTGTCCCTCACCACTATGCTCATGTTCCAGATGCTGGGTAGCTACAAGATTGCCCACCAGCGCGTGCAGGCGCAGTCCGGTTTAATCGATCGGCGCGCGTTGTTTCAGTCGTGGTTCCGAGACAGCGTCCACGGCATGTTTGCCGCCAAGGATCTTGAATTCACCGGCGGCAAGGACCGATTCAACGGCACAACCTTGAATCCGCTCTATGGTTCGGAAGGTGCGCCCACCGCCATCGAGTGGCGTTTGGTGTCGCAAACCGGGCAGATGCAGATCGTCTATCTCGAAAGCGGCATCCAGCGGTTTCGGCAATCGCTGGAAGGTAGTGCCGATGCCTACTTCGCCTATGTCGATGTCGAGGACAAATTGCAAGATGCCTGGCCGCCCAAATTGGGCAAGCGAACGCAGGGCGAGTTGCCGGTGATGATCATGCTGGTGCGCGAGGGCCAGCAGGCGCAACCGCTGGTCGCCGCAGTGCTTGGGCCGCTGGTGCCACCCGAACGGGTCTACGGCTATGAGGAGTTGCAATGAGCAGGCCTCCATCCACTCGCCATCACACGAGCGGCTTCGTGCTGGTATTGGTGCTGGCCATGTTGGTGGTGCTATCACTGCTTGCAGGTTCGATTGCCGGGATTACCGCCCGCCTTCGTGACCAGGCGCAATTCCGCCAGACGCGCTTGAAAGATTCGATCGATATCGCAAGCACGCGCGCCACCGTCTTGTATCTGCTCAACACGCAGCGAATGACCATCGGTGGGGTCACCGTGGACCGTAACGTGTCGTTTGGCGAAGATGGCGTGCGCCCGATTGAATCTGACGAGGATCTGGGGTCGCAGCTTCCGCTCGGAAATGAAATCGCGCTGGATGCGCGCGTCTACAAGGGGCTGGGTGCCGCCCGCTTCGCGCTGCAAGACGAGCTAGGTTTGATCGGAATCAACTGGAGCCCTTCGTGGGTCTTGCAACGATTGCTCAATCAGTCATCCACACCGACCAAGATCCCGCCGCAAACGTTGATCAATCGGCTGCTTGACTATCAGGACCCTGACGATTTGTACCGCCTCAACAGCATGGAGGCAGATGGCTATCGCAGTGCGGGCTTGCCGCCGCCCAGCAACCGGAGGCTGGCGACGCCAATGGAGCTGTTCCGGGTCTCGGGTTGGACCGATGCGCTCGGGTTCCTGACGCCGGCGGAGATCAATGACACCGTCAGTCTGGAAGACACTGGCGTCACCAACGTCAATACCGCGCAGCCGCGCGTATTGATGACGCTGGAGGGAATGACGCCGGAACTCGTGGGACGGATTCTGGCGCGTCGCAAAGTGCAACCGTTCATAACCGAAGTCGAGTTTTTCGAGTTTCTGGGTCTGCGAACGTCGGCGGACGAGAGTGTAGCTGTGTATCCTGCCCCGTCTGGTACGCTGAAACTGTGGTCTGCAAATGGCGGGCAGGTGAGTCTGGTGCACTGGACGACGACCCAGTTTGAAGACGGGCAGCCCCCCTGGCGCGAGGACTATGAGCTTATCCAATCACAGTACCGACCGGACGGCAACGCTGTTTACCCGGTTGCGTCGAGGCTTTTCTCCAAGCAAGTGGCTGCGAAGCGCTGACGGCCTGCGACGTCTCGCCGAAGGCGGGAGTGGACGCGAATGGGTGCTTGCTCGCGGCCTGTGCGCATACACGACGCTGGATGGCGGTTCCGTACCTGCAAGAAAGCGGCGCGGCTTTGCGGACATGGCAGTGGCGCGCTGGGCGCCGTTCGCCAACCCGCAATCGCATGTTGAATGGATGGGCGATCGCGCGATGGTCTGGGCGTGGTCACGTGATCAGATCCTTGCTGCCGGGCCGGATGAAGAACCATTGATCGCGCCACGGCGCGTGTTGCCCGAGTCTCTGTATCGCGGCCAGCCACAGCGCGAAGGCGAAGAACTGGTTGCGATGGACGCCGGTTGCGAAGGTCGGGTCTGGCGGGCCGGGATCCTCGCTGCAACCCGTTGGTGGCCACACGCGCCCGCACTGGTGGACTGGAACGAATTCCGTCGCGGGGCAGGGGTCAAATCGGACCAGCACGTTCCCGAACCTTTGTCTTACGCACTCGCGGACCGCCCTTGGTCAGCCCCGCAACTGAGTGGATTCGGTGAAATGGTGGGTCAGCAGCGCCGCTTGCTGCTGGTGCTCGCCACCGGCGTTGCCGCTGCCGTGATTGGTGCGATGCTGGTGGCATGCGTCGCGCTCAAGGTATCGATTTGGCAGGTGGACAACGATATCCAGGCGCGCGAGCAGTCGCTGGACAAGATCATTACCGCTCGCGACCAGGCAATGGCAGGTCAAGCGTCCATTGCGAAGACGCTTGGCTTGCGCCCACCTGCTGGCCAAGTGCAATTGCTTTCCACGGTCAGCAGGATCATGCGCGGTCAGTGGCAATTGGTGGAATGGAAGATGCCTGACGCAGACCACCTTGAGCTCAGTGCGCTGATGCCATCCGCAGATCCGCGCGCGATCGTTACGGCGTGGGAGGACTCTGGTCAGTTTTCAGACGTCACTGCCGAGATGAGCGGGCAACCGAACCAGGTCGTGGTCAAAGCGCGCGTACTGCGATCCAGTGCGAAGGTCAGGCGTTGATGCGCGGGCCCTTTGCAGAGCGCATGGCGCAGATGCGGATCGAATGGGCCGGCAATCCGCGCCTGCGGATCGGCGCATTTTTGATCCTGGCGATCCTGGTGTTGTATCTCGTCATGGTCCTGTCCGACTGGCGCGCTGCCCTGCATGAGGAGTACCAGCAACGGACCCTGCAGCTTTACAAGATGGAGGCGCTGGCAGGCAAGAACGAGTGGCTGCAGCGTGCAGAAAATGTACAGGCGCTGGACAAGGCGCTGCGATCGGAAATCCCGAAGGCAGCGACGATCGGCTTGGCCCAGGCCGAGGTGCAAACCTGGATGCGCCAGATCATGCAGGCGTTCGGTCCCAGGATGAGTTCCGAATCGCATGCGCCGGTACCGGTGGTGGGCGAGCCAGGCCTCTGGCGGATCCCGATCACGATTCGTGGCGTTATTTCCGTCCAGCAGCTGCAGGAGATCCTGCGTCGGATCGAGAGTGCGGATCGCTTGACCGTCATCGACAACATGACCGTCAGCATGATCCGCGAGGTACCCAACGTCAGCCTGACCGCGGCAGCGTATTACCGCGTCGGAACGCCGGAGGCGGTTGCCAATGGCAAGCCTTGAGCTGCTGAGGCGGCATCAGTTCGCGACTGCGGCCGCCATTGGCTTGCTGTTGGGAGGTGTTGCCGGTTTGTTCTTCCCCATTCGCGCGGCATCACCACCCAAGTCGGACGCCCAAGCGTGGGTCTTGCCTGCGGTCGCCGAGACCAAGCGCTTCCATCAAGAAGCCTATGAAAGCCTGCGCGCCGCGCGCTTCTGGAAAACCGTCGAGACCCCGGGTCAACGCGGAAGCCCCAAGGTTGAATGGACGCTTGTGGCGATCATCAGCAAACCACTTGCAATGGCTGCCGTCAGCCAGCCAGGGGTGAAACAACCCTCGTCCCTGGTGATGGTGGGCGCCGAGTTGCCCGACGGTGCCACATTGCTGCGCCTGACCCGCGACGCGGTGTGGTTCGAGAAAGACGGATGCATACGCGAGCGCCGGCTATACCGCCGCGTCACCGCGGAGAACAACGTTTGCCAGGGCCAGGCTGGCAACGGCTCGCCCGATCCCGCCAAGCCCGACCCACAACGTCCCACTGCAACTCCAGCCGCTTCACCACGATCCGGCAACGAGCCTGCGCGACCCACGCTGGCTCCACCGCGAGCCGCTGGCGCCGCGACCCCATGACTTCGCTTCGAACCCAATGCATATGACTTTCCTACGCAATAGCCTGCTCGCGTTTTCATCCACGCTCGTGCTCGCCGGGTGTGCCACGCCTCGCCTGCAAGTGCCACCGCCTGCGGGCGTGACGACGCGAGTGGGCGCGCAAGACCCGACCAAGAGCATGATCAACGCGACCGACGCATCGCGGCCGGACACCATGCAACGCAGCGGCACGCCCACGATCCCGGGTGGCAAGCCCGGCATCCTGGTGGCGGGTGCAGCCGGCGAGTTGTTGCCGCCACTGAAGGGCGGCGCGGTAAACGTCAATATCGAAGGGATGCCGGTACCGGCCTTCATCAACGAATTCTTCGGCGCAATCCTGGGCGTCGGGTTCCAGATGGATGCGCAGGTTGGTCTCATGAGCGACCTGGTGACCCTGCGCACCGCCGGGCCGCAGAGCCCGCAGGAGTTCTATCGCCTCGCCACGTCGGTGCTGCGCAGTTACGGTGTCGCCGCCGATTTCAGTTCGGGAATGGTCATGTTCAGGCGTGCGCAGGATGCGGCTGGTACGGTGCCTCCGCTGATCGTCAGTGGGCGTGCCTTGCCGGAAGTGCCGATCAGCCATCGTCCCGTTTTCCAGTTGGTCGAGTTGCAATCGGTGCGTGCGTCCGACGTCACCAACCTGCTCAACATCGCCTTCAAGAGTGATTCGTTGCAGATCCAGCCGGACAACAACCGCAATGCGGTCGTATTGATGGGCAAACCGGAAATGGTCCGCCAGGCGCTGGATGCGATCCGCGTGTTCGATCGGCCGTTCATGCGCGGACGCGAGAGTGCACGGCTTGAGCCGGCCTTCGTCAGCGCGGACGAGTTGTCCAAGCGTTTGGTTGAAGTGCTTGGCGCAGAAGGCTATGGGGCGTCGCTTTATACCTCGGGCGGCGCGGCGAGCACCGCAGTGCTGGTACTTCCGCTCACTGCCGCCAATGCCGTGTTGGTATTCGCGGCGGATCGCCAGGTGCTGGAACACGCGGTGGAATGGGCGCGCAGCATTGATCGCCCGAATCCGGTTGCCGGCGGTGATGGCCTGTTCTATTACATGGTCAAGAACACGCAGGCCAAGGAAATCGTCGCAACGATCAGCGGTGTCCGCGGCGACAGCGAGACGCGCAAACCATCGCGTGATGCCATCGACGGCAGCCAAGTTGGCGTAGAAGCCTCACCAAACTCGTTGGCGGGCAACTCGAGCCTTGCCAACAAGGAGTTTCCCGCCGCTACTGGCGCTACAAGTGTTGCCGCTGGCGGTGACCTGACCAAGGGCAAACTGCTGCTGGACGAGCCGCGCAATGCGCTGATCTATCAAGGCACGGCGACGGATTGGGCGCGCCTGTTGCCTTTGATCCAGCAGATGGACAAAGCACCTCGACAGGTGATGATCGAGGTCACGGTGGCTGAAGTGACCCTCGGCAAAGACGAACAGTTCGGCGTTGCCTGGCTGGCCAAGAATGACATTGGCAAGTTCGATGGGCGGGTCAGTTCAGGCACGATAGGCGGACTTGGTGGCGCCGGGCTCAATTATCTGCTCGACATTGGCGGAAGCACTCGGGCGTCGTTGAAAGCGCTGGCCAGCCGCGACCGCATCAGCGTCCTGTCGACCCCGCGCTTGATGGTGAAGAGCGGCGAAGAAGCCAATATCGATGTCGGTACCGAAGTGCCCACGATCAGCTCGCAATCCACCTCGCCGATCCAGACGGGCGGCAACAGCAACATCCTGCAGACCGTGCAATACCGGAAGACCGGCATCCTCCTCAACATCAAGCCGGTGGTGTATTCGGATGACCGGGTCGACCTGGAGCTTCGCCAGGAAGTCAGCGAGGCCCAGCCTATCGGTGCCAATTCCGGGGTCAATTCGCCCGCCATCTTCAATCGGTCCGTGTCGACCAGCCTCAGCCTGAAAGATGGAAGCGCGATCCTGATTGCGGGCCTGATGTCGCAAAAGCAAACCGATTCCAACAGCGGTATCCCCTACTTGAAGGATATCCCTTTGCTTGGCCATGCCTTCAAGACCACCACGCGCAACAACAACAAGACCGAGCTGGTCTTGATGATCGTGCCTTACATCATCGAGACCGATACGCAGGCCGATGAGCTGACGCGTTCATTGAGCCAGCGGTTTGAATTGCTCGACTTGCCGTACAACCGCGCGCCAGACGTGCCTGTAATCCCATCGGTACCGGTGGATACGTCCGCCCCAGCACCTGTCAACAAGCCCTGATCGCGGCGCGTACACGTCATGGCTGGTCACACGCTTTCGCGTGATGGCATCCAAACGCCAGTCGCGTTGCTGGTGCTTGGCATGCATCGCAGCGGCACGTCCGCATTGACCCGCGTGCTCAATCTACTGGGTGCCGCGATCGGCGATGATCTGATGCCGGCCGGCCCGGATAACCCGTCGGGGTTTTGGGAACACAGTGGCGTGGTCGACGTGCACGAACGCTTGCTGGCCGCCTTGGGGCGCAGCTGGGACGATCCGCGTCCGATGCCGGCGGATTGGCTGCAATCTGCTGCGGCGGATGCTGCCGCCGGCGAGATAGAAGCGATCGTGCGTCGGGATTTCAATGGCGTCTCATTGTGGGCGGTGAAGGATCCGCGGTTGTGTCGGCTGCTGCCGTTGTGGCGCCGCGTATTGGAGGGCTTGGGCATCGAGCCGCGGATGCTGCTGATGACCCGGCATCCGCAGGAAGTCGCCCAGTCGCTCGAGCGCCGCGATGGCTTGCCGATTCCCGTCAGCGAATTGCTTTGGGCGCGCTACCTGCTGGACGCCACCGGGGGTAGCGAAGGCTGCAAGCGCGGCATGCTCGCGTATTCCGACTTGTTGGAGGATTGGCAGGCAACCACCCGTACGGCCTTCCAGACCATCGGTTTGGAACTGCATCCCGATGCCGGGCAGGTGGCGCGGATCGACGCATTCCTGCAACCACCATTGCGCCATCACCGCGTCGGTGTTGAGCGGGCGGCACCGCATCTGGCACCGCTCTCGTCATTGACATCAGGTTTGCTTGCGCCCGATGACAGGCGGCGCGCGCTACAGGCATTCGAGCAGGCGGCCGCGCCCGTCCTCGCCGTTGCGGACGCCTACGCGGGACTTCTGGCAGGCAGTCGTCGTGATGCCGACCAAGCCAGGCAGCAGGCCGATGGCCTGCATGCGGCGCTGGATCATCAAGGGCAGTGGGCGAAGCAGGTCGATGCTGACTCGCAAGCCTTGCAAGTTCGACATCGTGCGTTGGTCGACGAGCACGAGACGACCGTGCAGTGGGCGCAGTCGATCAGGCAGGAATTGGCCAGTACACAGGACCTGTATCGACGGTCCGAAGCCGACCGCGATGAGAAACGCGGGTGGGTTGAATCGTTGAAAGACGAACTGGCCGTGTTGCAAACGGTGTTCGTGGCGGCAGAACGCGACCGCGACGAGAAACTTGCGTGGGTCGAGTCGCTGAAGCGAGAAGCCGCGATGTTGCAAGCGGCATTTGCTGCAGCAGAACGCGACCGCGACGAGAAACTCGTCTGGGTCGAGTCGCTGAAGGAGGAACTGGCGGCATCGCAGTCTGCATTCGAGGCATCCGAGCGTGATCGCGATGAAAAGCTTGCGTGGGTGGAGTCGCTGAAGGTCGAGCTTGCGTCATCGCAGCTGGCATTCAAGGCATCAGAAAACGATCGCGATGAGAAGCTTGCATGGGTGGAGTCGCTGAAGGACGAACTTGCCTCGCTGCAGCGGATATTGCAGCGTGCTGAAACGGATCGACGCGAGACCCAGGCCGCACTCGATTTGTTGCGAGATGCGTTGCGCACGGTCGAACACGAACGCGATGAAAAGTCGGCATGGGCCCAACGGCTGCAAGGCGAGCTGGTCTCGCTGCAAGTGGCGTATCAGGATGTCGAAGCAGACCGCCTCGCCAAAATCGATTGGGCGCGCAGCCTGGATGTTGAAGTCGCACGGGAGCGTGCGCACATCGTGCGCTTGCAGTCTGCGCTGGAAGCACACAAGCATTACGCGCAGGCACTTGAACAGGCAGCGCAGCAAATGCAGCAATCACGTAGCTGGGCACTGACGTGGCCGCTACGCTGGTTGGTGTCGCGCATGCGTGGCAACGAGGCTTTTGTCCCACTGCCTGTGCGACCCTCGCCTATGCCAGTGCCAGTAGCAGCCACGCTATTGGCAGTGACCCCGCATGCAGAAGCGCATGAGCATGCGCCAGCGGATACGCCAGCCGATCAGTCCACGCATTGGCTGGCCGACGTCGTATTTCCAGATGTAGCTCAGCCGCGCGTCACCATTGTCATTCCGACGTGGGGCAAGCTGGACTACACCGCGCGTTGCCTGCGTTCATTGCAACTCAGTGGGGATGCCGCCAGTTTCGAAGTGCTGGTGTTGGAGGATGCCTCGGGTGATCCGCAGATGGAATGCCTGCGTGATGTCCAGGGCCTGTGTTATCACGAGAACCCGGCCAACCTCGGATTCCTGCTGTCGTGCAACCAGGCGTTGACGCTGGCGCGCGGCGAATATGTCTGCTTCCTCAACAACGACACCGAAGTCATGCCGGGTTGGCTTGATGGCCTGCTGGACGTCTTCGCAAGCAAACCCGATGCAGGCATCGCGGGCTCGATGCTGCTGTATCCGGACGGACGATTGCAGGAAGCGGGCGGTATTATCTGGGCGGATGGTAGTGGCTGGAACTTTGGAAGGCTGCAGGATCCGGCGCGTCCTGAGTATCAGTACGTGCGCCCTGTCGACTACATCTCGGGTGCCGCCATCATGCTGCGCAGCAGCCTGTTCCGCGAGTTGGGCGGCTTCGACGAGCATTATGTGCCGGCGTATTACGAGGATACCGACCTCGCGTTTCGCGTGCGCGCGCACGGACTGCAGGTGTACGTGACGCCATTCTCGCGCGTCATCCACCATGAAGGCGTGTCGCACGGCACCGATACCGGCAGCGGCATCAAGTCTCACCAAGTCACCAATCAGGCCAAGTTCCTGGAGCGTTGGCGCGAGACCCTGGCCAGCGAGCACTTCCACAATGCCGAACATGTCTTCCTTGCGCGCGACCGATCGCAACTGCGCAAGACGGTCTTGGTAGTCGATCACTACGTGCCGCAGCCGGACCGCGATGCAGGATCACGCGCGATCTGGCAATTGCTGCTGCTGCTGCGGAACCAGGGGCTGTCGGTGAAATTCTGGCCGCAGAATCTGCACTTTGAC
>JBKJOY010000174.1:0-11399 GCA_046595415.1 Thermomonas sp. | reverse complement strand
CTTTCGCGCGTATGACGCCGACATCCCCGAGTACGCCTGCGCGGTCGACGTGTACACCACGGTCGAACGCGAGACCTGGCTGCACGTGCAGGAATATGCCGCGCCGGCGGAGATCCCGGAAGCCACCACGCGCAAGCGCCTCAACGAATTGCTGGCGGGTGTACGCGAGGTGTTCGCGGTGCCGCGCGAACGGGTCGCGCTGAAGACCCGAAGCACCGGCAAGGGCGGCAGCAAATACGGCAACCTCGACCAGCGTGGTGAATTGCTGGCGGTGCGCGAAGGCGCGGCGGTGGTGCAGGTCAACCTGTTCGACTACCTCGACACCGGCCTGTTCCTCGACCACCGGCCGCTGCGGGCGCGCATGGCGTTGGAGGCGCGCGGCCGGCGCTTCCTCAATCTGTTCTGCTACACCGGTGTCGCTACGGTACAAGCAGCGGTGAACGGCGCGCTTGAAACGACCAGCGTGGACCTGTCGGCTACCTACCTCGATTGGCTGGCCGAAAACCTGAGCGGCAATGGCCTTGGCGGCACCCGCCATCGGGTCACCCAAAGTGATGCGTTGCGCTGGCTGGAGTCGGATCGCGGCGAATACGATGTGGTGTTCTGCGACCCGCCGACCTTCTCCAATTCCAAACGCGCTGAGGACTTCGACGTGCAGCGCGACCATGTCCGCTTGCTGCGGGCTGCGATGGCGCGCCTCTCCGCGGATGGCGTGCTGTATTTTTCCAACAACTTCCGTCGGTTCCGTTTGGACAGCGACGTTCTTGCGGAATTCGCGATGGTCGAAGACATCAGTGCATCGACCATCCCACCGGATTACGTACGCAACCCACGCATCCATCGTGCGTGGCGGCTCACGCGCAAGCGAAGCTGACAGGGCGAGAAAAACCAGATTATGCGCAAACGCTCATCGGAAAAGATGCGCTTCATCGGCCAGTGGTTGAAGAACCCACGGCAGACCGCGTCGGTCACGCCATCCAGCCCCGAGCTCGCCGCGGCGATGCTGGCTCAATTGCCCTCGAACACGCATCGCGTGATCGAGCTCGGTGGCGGCACAGGCGCGCTCACGCGCGCACTGGTCGACCATGGGATCGCCGGCGCGGGATTGTTGGTGCTGGAGTTGAACAAGGAGTTGCATACGCACCTGCGTTTGCAGTTCCCCGATGAAGTGCTGGTGCACGGTGATGCGGCAGAACTGCCGCGGCTTGCGGCGAACGCGGGATTCCTCGACAACGGTCCGGCCGACGCAGTGGTCTCCGGGCTGGGTTTGCTGGCCATGGGGCGTGAGCAGGCGGCGGGAATACTGCGTGGCGCCTTCGAATGCCTGCGGCCAGATGGACGCTTCATCCAGTTCACCTACGGCCCGATGTCGCCTGTGTCCGATGGCGTGCTGGGCTCGCTGGGATTGAACATGCGCCGAGGTGATTTCGTCCTGTACAACGTGCCGCCTGCCACCGTCTGGATTTACCAGCGCAACCAGAGCAAGGCGATCGTGCCGCGAAGCGTCAATCGCTAGTCAGTCGCTAGTGGGTCGCTAGCACTCGGTCGATGGGTGCGTTCCGATCCCGTTGCGCCGCGGTCACTCTGCTGGCAGACAGGGCTGGCACCAGCCAGATCGTGCCGGCAGATCCGGGAACGTCGCAATCAACGGCCGCGCATGCGCCCAAACAGGCCGCCGCTTGCCTTGGCTTGAGGTTCCGGTTCAGGTGCTGCAGGTAGCACCAGCTCCGCGTAACCCGTCGCCAGGTTGGCATTCACGAAATCGGCAATATCGGCGCGATCCACGCCGCTTGCCGCGGCAATGTCATCGAGCGTGGCTGGACCTTTCATCATCGCAGTGGCGATACGGAAATGCTTGGGGTATTCGCGCTCGGTCTGTGGCCACTTGGTGAGGCGGTATTGGCCATCAGGATCATTGCCCGGCAGCAGGCTGCCATTGCCCGCAAGCAATCCTGCCATCCATTGCAGACGCGTGAACGGTTGTGCACTGCCCAGCGCCGCAGCTTCCGTTTCCCAAGCGGCGGCATCCGGTGTTTCGAAATCCTCGATCCGCAACGTCCCTTCAAAAAAAGTGGAGAGGGGCTTCAAGAGCGCAGGGCCATGGTAGACCTTGCTGCGCGGATCGATCAGCAGGACTTGTCCATCAGCACGCTTCAGGCGAACACGACGCTCCAGCGCGTTGCCCACGAGCCAAAGTGCCAAGGGCCGATCCGGCGCCAATGCAAACGCGGGGGTGGCTGCCGAGACCGGCTCAGGTGTTGGGCTCGGCCTTGCCGCAGCAGGTACCGGTGCCATGGCGGGCGTTTCGACAGGCCTGGCCTTGACCTCGTCTTCCGGCATCGCTTTTGCGTCAGGAAGTTGATCGACGGGTGTAGGCGCTGGCGTGGATGCAGATGGAACCACGGCTCCTGGTGCAGCAGGGGTATCGACTTCGATTTCGCTCAACAACACGGCGAGGTCATTTGCGTTCAGCGGACGCATCAGGCGGTAGTCAGTCTGGCTTCTCTCCACCGAGGTCAAGCCGATCACCTTGCGCCCCGCTGCATGCAGGCGCAGCCAGCTCATCGGCCCATAAAGGCTGTCCATGTCGACCACGACATAGTCGGCGTTGTCGTCCGCAACCAGCGTCCAGCGACCGCCGATTTCCGCATTCGCTGTCTTGAATGCGGTCGTGACGTCGGCTTGGGTCGCGCTGTCCATCCCGGTGGTGCCGAGGGTCAGGGCCATGATGAACGTCCACTGCGGAAAGTTGCAGTGTTCCCAAGCTGGGCCGCCACGTCAACGCGCAAGGCACGTCACTTGCGGACGCATCACGCCGCTCGCGGTCGTTTCTTGGGCAGTTGCGACTTCAGGAAGGCCATCTGGTCGGCCAGGATGTTGCGGTTGGACATGATCAGATGTTCGATCCAACTGGGCCGATAAGGTACCGCCAGCAGCGGCATGGAGGCCTGATGCGGGGTACGGTTGCCCTTGCGGGAATTGCAGTGGATGCATGCCGACACCACGTTTTCCCAGATGTCGCGCCCCCCTTTCGATACGGGCTGCACATGATCCCGGGTGAGGGCAGATCGGCTGAATTCCCGACCGCAGTACAGGCACAGGGACTGATCGCGCGCGAACAGGGCCTGATTGGTCAGGGTCGGGGTCGGGTCAAGCACGCGTGACCGCGAATGTCCGCGCGAGGCGATGATGGGATGCAGGTGGACGATGCTTTGCTCGCGACTTGCGCGATTGATGCCGCCATGGATCTGCAAGCACGGATCGCCCAGGGTCCACGCCACGGCCCCGCGGACATACAGGCAGGTCGCGTCCTGCCAGCTCATCCAGTCCAGCGCGCGCCCATGTGCATCCAGCCCAAGCAGGCGCAAACCGGGGACGTTGGACACGCAGTCAGGAAGCGCTGGACTTTCGAGCGGGGGTAGCGCGCCGCCCGCGATCTTGGTCGCGGTTCGGGCGCCGGCGTGGACCTGGCGAAATGTCGCTCTATCGGTCTCCATCGAGGATCGAGCTTATACCCCTTTGGTGACGTTTGGGTGTCGTCTGCGGCTGCTCAGTCGCCGAAGTTCGCAGCGTCCAGCGTCATCAAGGAAGCCGCGCCAGCCTCGATCGCCGCCTTGTGCATCAGCGTGCGTGGAAGCAAGCGCGCAAAGTAGAAGCGTGCGGTTTCACGTTTGGCATCCTTGAAGGCCTGGGAGCGGCTGGATGCCTCGGCTGCAGCCACGCTGCGTGCCCACCAGTACGCCAGCACCACGTAGCCCGAATAGAACAGATAGTCGTAACTGGCGGCACCCAGCTCTTCGGGATTCGTGGCCGCACGTTGCAATACTTCGCGGGTGATCGCGGACCATTCGCTGGCTTTTCCGCGCAGCGGGCCGATGAACTCGGCCAGCGCGGAGTCACCCTCGTGTGCACTAGCGAATTCTTCGACCATTGCCAGGAACAATTTCAAGCCTGCACCCTGTGACATCGCCGTCTTGCGGCCGATCAGATCCAGTGCCTGGATGCCGGTGGTGCCTTCGTACAAGGTGGTGATGCGCGCGTCGCGGGCGAACTGCTCGATGCCCCATTCCTGGATGTAGCCGTGTCCGCCGAAGCATTGCATCGCGTTGTAGGTGTTCTCGATGCTCCACTCGGTCTGGCAGGCCTTGGAGATCGGGGTCAGGAAGCTCACCAATATGTCCGCACGTTCGCGCGCCGCGCTGTCGCCTTCGCGCTCGGCGGCATCCAGCAGCGAATAGGCATGCAACGACAACAGACGACCGCCTTCGATCAACGCCTTCTGCGACAGCAGCATGCGGCGTACGTCCGGATGCACGATGATCGGGTCGGCCGGCTTGTCCGGTGCCTTCGGGCCGGAAAGGGAGCGTGACTGCAGCCGCTCGCGCGAATAACGCAGTGCGTTCTGGTAGGCGCGTTCCGACAACCCCAGGCCCTGCACGCCCACGCCCAAGCGGGCGGAATTCATCATGACGAACATCGCCTGCAAGCCCTTGTGTGGCTCGCCGACCAGATAACCCTGGGCATCGTCGAAATTCAGCACGCAGGTGGCCGAACCATGGATGCCCATCTTGTGCTCGATGGAACCACAGCGCAGGGTGTTGCGTTCGCCGACGGTGCCGTCCCGCGCGACCCGGAACTTGGGCGTGACGAACAGCGAAATGCCCTTGGCGCCGGCGGGCGCACCCGGCAGTTTCGCCAGGACGAGATGGATGATGTTGCCGCACATGTCGTGCTCGCCGGCGGTAATGAAGATCTTGGTGCCGCTGATGGCGTAGCTGCCGTCCTCGTTCGGTGTCGCCTTGGTCTTCAGCAGGCCCAGGTCAGTGCCGCAATGCGGTTCGGTCAGGCACATCGTGCCGGTCCACGTGCCAGCGACCAGCGGCTTCAGGAACGCCTCCTTCTGCCAGTCCTCGCCATAGCGGGCCAACGCTTCCACCGCACCGTGCGACAGCATCGGGAAATTGCCCCATGCCAGGTTGGCGCTGTCCACCATCTCGGTCAGCACGCCGCCGATCACCGCCGGCATGCCTTGGCCGCCATGTTCAGGAGCATTGACCAGGCCGGTCCAGCCGCCTTCCACGAATTGCTCGAACGCATGCTTGAAGCCTGGCGGCACGGTGACGTCACCGGTCTCGGGATCGAATTTGCAACCGACTTCGTCACCGATGTGGTTCAGAGGCGCGAGCACGGTTTCGGTGAACCGCGCTGCTTCGTCCAGCACCGCATCGACCAGTTCGCGGTTGGTGTCTTCGTAGCCCAACTTGGCGAACAGGGATTCGGCGTCCAGGACATCGAACAGTGCGAAGCGAATGTCTTCCAGCGGTGCCTTGTAGGTGCTCATGCGTGCTTCCGGTTGCGTGCGGGCGATTCCGATTTTCGGACCCGTGGAAGCCGCAGCATACTACGGCGTATGGTGTTTTGCCCGGCCGTCGACCTGCGTGCCCGGATTCAGCGGAGTACGCCGGCCAAACCCGGCACTGGCGTCAGCGCGCTGTCACGCTTGATCTTGTATTTGCGCGAGTTCGCGCCATCGGGGGCCGCATCAACGCTGCCGCTCAGGGTGTAGTTGAGGCTGCGGCCATCGGCCAATGCGGTGGCGATGCGTGCTCTGCCGTCTGCGGTCGGGGTGATCGTGGCATTGGCCACATCAGCGGACTCTGGCCCGACGCTGATCCCCGGTTGCGTTTGCAAACTGCCGGCCGCTCCATTGTCGAACGTGATCTGGATATCGGTGTTGGTGAATTGCATCGGCACACTGCTGAAGTTATCCAGCCGCAGCTGTACATCCCACTGCCCATCCGCGCGGACGGTCAGCTGCTGGATACTGGCGGCTGGCTCGGAGACGCGTCGCACCGGTCCGCCGCCGCAGCCGGCAAGCGGTAACACCACAGAAACGAGCAGGGCGGTGATCCAGTTGGCGCGTCGACTCATGGCGGCATCCTCAAGCATGGACGCCGAGCATAGCCCGCACGCCGCCGATCCGCAGTGCCGCGATCAGTAGCCTGCTTCGATGTCGGTGACTGGCAGTTCGCGGATGTAGTCATCCTTGGCGACGATGAACGCCACTGCGCATCGGTAGGCTTCACGACCCAAGGCGACGCGCGTCTCGTCGGTCGACGCGATGGGATCCTGGCGGCTGAGCAGGGCGGTATACAAGGTCAGGGCGATATCGTGGATGTCCATGGGCGTTTCCGTGTCCGGGAGCGCGACGATACACCCGCTTAAACCGGATCAGCCATGCACTCGGTGCCGCGCCTTGGGCCAAAGACCGGTAGCCGGGGTATTGTCATTCACAAATCCACACTGCCGGTCAGCCAGGGGTATCGGGCTGACTGCTCCGTGTTTGGAAATGGTGTTGTGTCACGTGCGCGCCACGAGCATGCAGCGACTGCCCCGCAAACGAAAAGCCCCGCAAAGGCCGAAACCGTTGCAGGGCTTACGTTTTACTCGCTAGACAATGGTGGCCGGGGACGGAATCGAACCGCCGACACGGGGATTTTCAATCCCCTGCTCTACCGACTGAGCTACCCGGCCACAGGTGTCCAGCGAGCCGCGAATCATACGGTGGGAAGGCGTTGACGGCAAGCCGGGCGGCGCCACGACATCGCGGCATGCCGGTTGCCTTGAATTAAACAAGGGGAGTGCATGATCCTTGCAACGCCCACAGGCATCACCCGAAGGAGATCGACATGAAACCGATCATTCCACTACTCGCCACACTTTTGCTTGCCGCATGCGCAACCACCGGCCAGTCTGACAGCGAGCACTTGGCGAACTACACAGCGCATGCAGGCGAGCCGGTCAAGCAGATCCGCTACCGGGAGCCAATGGGCTGGGATCGCATCGATGGCGAGCACATCGTGCTCAACATGAGGCCCACGGAAAGCTGGTTATTGACCTTGCCGGTCAACTGCCTGGATTGGGCAGGGGAGTCGCCTCTCCTGAAAGTCGATGCGCCGAGCGGATGGCTGATGGCCAAGTTCGACACCGTCAAGGTTGCAGGTTCTCCGGTGGACTGCCGGATCGAGGAAATCCGCCCACTCGACATCCGCGCCGTGCGTGCAGCGGAAAAACAGATGCGCGATCAGGTGCCTTCCGGTACGTAACCAGCCGGTTTGTCAGCACCGCCGCCGAACAGGAACTTGAGCATCTCGGCTTCGAGGAACTTGCGGTGCTCCGGATTCAGCGGCGAGAACCGGTTCTCATTGATCAGCATGGTCTGGTGTGCAAGCCAGCGTTGCCACGCAGGCTTGCCAACATGGGCGAACACGCGCTTGCCGGCATCGCCGGGCCAGGGAGCGAAATCGAGACCTTCGGCATCGAGTTGGTCGACTTCGCAAAACACCATTCTTGCCATCGTGCTTACTCCTCCAGCAATCGCCGTATCGGCGCAGGCAGGCCGATCGCGGCCAGTTCCGCGCGTGTGGTCCAGCGCAAGGTGTCATTGTCGCCGATTGCGTCGCGCGCACGTACGCCAGTGATCCGATGCGGCAGGATCTGCAGGCGATAGTGGCTGAAACCGTGCATGACCGGCGCACAGGCTCGCATGCTTTTGAAGTCGTCGACGACATGGCGATCAAACCATGTCTGCGCTTCATCCAGCTCAGCGTGTTCGGGCAATGACCACAGGTTCGCCCATACGCCAGTGGGCGGACGCCGCTGCAGCAGGAAGCGTCCGGTGCCGTCTTCGATCAACAGCATGTGCGCGGTGCGTTGTGGCAACGGCTTGCCGGGCTTTGGCGAAGGCAGTTCGCCGATACGACCGTTGATGAAGGCGACGCAGTCCTGTTGCAATGGACATGACCCGCAGGAAGGATCAGCACGGGTACACAACGTCGCGCCGAAATCCATCTGCGCCTGCGTGTAATCGGCCAACCGCGCACTTGGCAGCAACGATTCGGCAATGACCCACAGCGTCTTCTCGACGGCTGGCGTGCCTGGCCAACCTGCGATGCCATGCCGCCGGCACAACACGCGCTTGACGTTGCCGTCCAGGATCGCCGCAGGTTCACCCCATGCCTGCGCCAGAATCGCTCCCGCAGTGCTGCGGCCGATGCCCGGCAATGCGATCAACGCCGCCGCATCGCGCGGCAATGCGCCACCATGCAGTTCGACGCAGGTCCTGGCGGTCGCGTGCAGGTTGCGTGCGCGTGCGTAGTAGCCCAGGCCCGACCACAACGCGAGTACCTCGTCCTGCGAAGCATTTGCGAGTGATTGCAGGTCTGGTAGCGCGGTCACGAAACGCTGGAAATACGGGATGACCACGTTGACCTGGGTTTGCTGCAACATGATTTCCGACAGCCACACGCGATAAGGCGTGCGCGGGTGCTGCCAAGGCAGGTCGTGGCGGCCATGTTGGTCAAACCATGCCAGCAGCCGCGCGCTGTAATCAGCCGGTTGGATCATGGCGTGGCGGGTGCAATGGCATCATCCTGGAATTCGATTTCGACGCCTTCAAGCGTGCTGCCGGCGATATCGACGCGCGGCGTTTGCAGGCGGCCTGCCAATGGCGGAAGCGGCGAACCGGGGACGCCCGCGTCCAGCCAGTCGAGGATCGCGGGCAGCTTGAAGCGGGCGTCGAACAGCGTGGCATCGCGATGCAAGACCAGCGCAGCGACTTCGCTGAAATCCACTCGTCCCGCGTAATCAAGCTTGAACGCCAGCGGCGAGGTCGATCCAGACAGTGGCGTTGGCAATGCAGGCCACGCATCGGGCCACGCCGCAATGTCGCCATGCAGGCGCAGCAACAATCGGCGACCGAGCGCGAGCGCCCCCTTCGCGCGGGCGTCCGGGATCAGACCGCGACCATGCAGGACAAGTGCGGCCGGATCCAACGCCCAGACGCCTTGCTGAAGTTGCAGCGGACCAGCCGCGCCCAGGACGAAGGGCAGGTTCGATTTCGCGGAGACGTAGCGTGCCGACAGCCCGAATTTGGCGGGCAAGATGCTGAGCTCGCCGCCGCCCAAATGCAGTGGCCCGACCAGGAGGATCTGGGCCGGCAGTTTCCAGCCGTCGCCTTCCAGCGTCGCACTCCCGATCACCGCAAGACCGGCGTCGTTGGCAGGCTTGGTCAGCGCAACATCGAGATCGAACGGCAGCGTGGTCGGCGGAGCCAGGTAACGACCCTTCAAGTGCGCGCGCAGCGGCTTGCCAGGTGCGAGCGAGGGCAGGTCGACCTCAATGCCGTCGATCCGCCAATCCTGGTTGTCGATCCGGCCACGGACGACGCGCAGGCCGTCGATCAGGGTCGGGACTTTGGTTTCGCTTGGCGGGCGCGTCGCCAGCCAACGTTGCAGTGCAGGCACATCAATGACTGGCGCGTCCAGTTCGATGCGTTGCGCCTTCAAATCCGTGCCGCGTGCGCGCAGCGTGCTCCATGGCACCGAAACGAACACACGCTCCGCACGGAGCAGTGCGTTCGGATCGCCGGGGCGCTGCGCCACCACGCCGCGTAGCACCAATTGCGGGGTGCCACGCAGACGATAGCTGGCAGGTCCGGATGCGGTGATGCGCAGGCCAAGCGACGTGCCGACGCGGTGCAGCAGGAATGCGCTCGCGCGCTGCGGCTGCAGCAAGTAGCTGGCAACGATGGCCAGCAGTACCGTCAGGATGATCATGACGATGGCGAAGCGGGCCAGCCGGCCACGTCGCGTGCGCACCTGCACAGGCGCCGCGGTGCTCACCCGGTCAGGGAATCCGGCAGCAGCGCATCCACGAATGCTTCGGCGTCGAACACCCGCAGGTCTTCCGGCCCTTCGCCGATACCCGCATAGCGGATCGGGATGCCGAACTCACGCGCCAGCGCAAACACCACGCCGCCCTTGGCGGTGCCGTCGAGCTTGGTGACCACCAGGCCCGTGACATTGACTGCTGCATTGAATTGGCGGACCTGGCTGATCGCGTTCTGCCCGGTAGTGCCATCGATCACCATCAACACTTCATGCGGCGCTGTGGCATCGACCTTGCCAATGACGCGGCGGATCTTGCCGAGTTCGGCCATCAAGCCTTGTTGGGTGTGCAGGCGTCCGGCGGTGTCGGCGATCAATACTTCGACGCCACGCGCGGTCGCTGCCTGCATCGCGTCGAATGCGACCGAGGCCGGGTCGGCATCTTGCCCTTGGGCAATCACGGCCACGCCGTTACGTTCCCCCCAAGCCTGCAACTGTGCCACTGCGGCAGCGCGGAACGTGTCGCCGGCGGCCAGCATCAGATGGCGTCCTTCGTCCTTGTAGCGACGCGCAAGCTTGCCAATCGTGGTGGTCTTGCCAACGCCGTTGACGCCCACGGTCAGGATCACGAACGGGCGCTTGCTGCGGTCGATCTGTAGCGGCTTCGCCACGGGCACAAGCAACCCAATGAGATCGCTGCGCAGCGCGCGCAGCAGGGCATTGGCATCGGCGAACTCACGCGACTTCATGCGCTTGCGCAGGGATTCCACCAGTTGCGTGCTGGCCGTGACGCCAACATCCGCGGTCAGCAGGGCGGTCTCGATTTCGTCCAGCAACTCATCGTCGAGTTTTGGGTTTCGCGAGAATAGTCCGCCAAGACTGCGCGCGAATCCGCTGCCGCGCAGGCGTTCGCGCCAGCCCGAGACCGGCGTGGCCAAATCGGGCGCGGCGACATGCGTTGCCTCGGCCAATCCATCTGGAGAGACTCTCGCCACAGGTTTGGCGGATTCAACAACGGGCGCTGCAACGACGGGCGCCTCAACAACCGCATCGGCAATGGCATCGACGATGCGTTCGGCGGGCGCAATAACCGGGGCTTCGACTGCAGCAGTGACGACAGGCGCTTCGACAGTTGGTGCAGGCGCAGCTGGCTCTGGTGCAGGCGCGGCCTCGGTTTCCACGGGCGCAGCGCTGGGCGCATCCGGGAATGCGGCGGCCAGTTCCTCGATGCTGAGGCGCGGTCGAGATGCGTTGTCGGGCTTGTTGCGGCGGAACCAGCTAGCCATGGATTTATGGTCGTCGGCGCCGTTCGCGAAGGTGTCGGCGGGATAGGCGAGAATGGCGCGCATGGTATCACCCACCTCCCATGCGCTCGGATGAACAACGGGCGCAAATTGCCCGCCCGGCCAATGCCGCAGGCGAACACGTTGGGCAGTGTGCGCATCATCGGCGGGCGCTGGCGCGGGACCCGCCTGCCGGTGCCGGATCGTCCGGGATTGCGTCCGACCTCTGATCGCGTCCGCGAAACCCTGTTCAACTGGTTGCAGCCGCAGTTGCCGGGAGCGCGTGTGCTCGACCTGTTCGCGGGCAGCGGTGCATTGGGACTGCAGGCGTTGTCGCGTGGCGCTTGTTCGGCGCAACTGATCGAGGCAGACACTCCGTTGGCGCTGAGCCTGCAGGCCCTGGGAGGTCGTCTGAATGCCGGTGACCAGCTCAGCGTGCATGCCGGCG
>JBKJOY010000168.1:0-8037 GCA_046595415.1 Thermomonas sp. | reverse complement strand
ACCCGGAACGTGCAATCCGCGGCGCGCTCGATCGGCTCGCGCAATGGACCGGCAGGCAACAAACGGCCATTGCCATAACGGCGCCGCGCGTCGACCACTTCGATCTCGATGTCGCGCGCCAATCGGTAATGCTGCAGGCCGTCGTCACAGACGATCACATCGCAACCCGCCTTGGCCAACGCTTTCGCGGCAGCATGCCGGTCGCGATCCACCCGCACCTTGGCGCCGGTGCTATGCGCGATCAGCAGCGGCTCGTCGCCGATCAATGATGCATCACTGCCAGGATCGACCCAGCGCGCAGTTTTCGCGTCGCTGCGACCGTGGCCGCGACTTGCCACGCCCGGCGTCCAACCGCTGGCGCGCAACTGATTGACGAGTGCGATCACCAGCGGCGTCTTGCCCGTGCCACCTGCGACGATATTGCCGACCACGATCACCGGTACGCCCGGATGCCGACTGCGCTTGATGCCGATGCGATAGAGCGCGCGCCGCAACGCAGTCACCGTCCCGTACACGGCGGACAACAAGCGAGCATGGATCGGCGGGGTGCTGCCGTCATGCCACCAGGCGGGTGGCTGCGGCAGTGGCCGGCGGGTCACGCCCCCTGCTCGCGGAACTGCATGGCATGCAGGTGTGCGTACAAGCCGCCAGCCGCCATCAACTCGGCATGGGTGCCCTGCTCCACCAGCTTGCCGTCATCCAGCACCAACACCTGGTCCGCATGCTCGATGGTCGACAACCGGTGTGCGATCACCAGCGTCGTGCGGTCCGGGATCAGGTGCGCCAACGCATCCTGCACCAGCCGCTCGGATTCGTTGTCGAGTGCGGCGGTCGCCTCGTCGAGGATCAGGATCGGCGCGTCCTTCAGCATGGCCCGGGCAATCGCCAGGCGCTGGCGCTGGCCGCCCGAGAGTTTGCCGCCCTTGGCGCCGATGGACTCATGGATGCCCGCCGGCATACGGGAGACGAACTCGCTGGCATTGGCGCCACGCACGGCAGCTTCGATACGCTCCGCTGGCATGCCTTGCGCTTCGCCGTAGGCGACGTTGTCGGCAACGCTGCCGTCGAACAGCATCACCTGTTGACCCACCAACGCGATCTGCCGGCGCAGGTCTGCGAGTGCATATTCGGACAGCGGATAGCCATCCAGCAAAATTTCGCCACGCTCCAACTCGTAAAAGCGCGGGATCAACTTGATCAGGGTGGATTTGCCGCTACCGGAACGTCCAACAATGGCGGTGACCGTTCCCGGCTTCGCGATGAAACTGACGGCATGCAATGCCGGGCTTTCCTGGCCTTCGTAGCGCGCATCGACATCGCGGAACTCGATCAGCCCGCGTGCGCGCTGCAGTGGCCGCGTGCCTTGATCGCGCTCGCTGGGCGAATCGAGCACCGAGAACAACCGCTCGGCGGAACTAATGCCCCGTTGCAGCATGCTCTGCACATTGGTCAGCTGGCGCAGCGCTGGCACAAGGTTGACCATCGCGGTCACCAATTTCGTGAAGCCGCCGGCCGTGAGCCGCCCATGCGCCGCTTCGTAACCGGCTGAAACCAGCATCACCGCCATCCCCATCGCGCCCAACACCTGCACGTACATCGACAACGTGCCGCGGGTCACCTCGATCTTCAACGACAGGTTGACGTTGCGCTGGGTCTGCTCGCCGTACCGCGCCATTTCCGTGGCCTGCGCGCCGTAGGTCTTCACTTCCTGCTGCGCATTCAAGGCCTGGTCGGCGGTCTGCAGCATGTCTGCCGAGGCTTCCTGGATGGCGTGGTTCAACCTGCGGTAGCGCTTGCCGACCTTGCCCATCATCCACGCCATGATCGGCGCCAGCAGCAACAGCACCAGTGAAACCCGCAAACTGGTCCCCAGCATCACGACAAGCGTGACGATGATGCCGAGAGTGTTGCTGACCATCACTTTCAACGAATCCACCGCGGCCTGCGCGACCTGTTCGGTGTCGGCGCCCAGCTTGGTGAGCATCGATGGGACGGGCTCGGCATCGAAGCGCGCGCCTGGCAAGGTCAAGTACTTGTCCATCATCTGCATGCGCAGGTCGCGGGCGACGTTGCGGCCGGAACGCGCAATGCAGTAGTCACCGACCAGGCCGAACAGGCCCCGCGCCATCAGCAACAGGACCAGGCCCGCCGGCAGCCAGTAGGTGAAATCGTGGTGGACGAAGATGTCATCCACGATCGGCCCGAGCAACCACAAGACGCCGCCGCTGGCGCCAGCCTCCAGCAGCATCGCGAGCATGCCAATGGCAATCAGACCCCAATAGGGCCGCGCGTAGAGGCGAAGTCGGCGATAGGTGATCGACGTACCGGTATCGCTCACTTCGTCGTGGCCCCGCCCGTCCCTGCGACCGGGCCCGGAGTGCCGGGCGCAGCGGGAGTACCGGCTTGGGGCGCAGTGGCAATCGCCACCCGATGGAAGCCCAGCTGGCCAATCGCATCCAATGCAGTGACTACGGCCTGGTGCTGGGTGCGGGCGTCGGCGCGCAGCAACACGGGGCGATCGCGGTCATCACCGGCGACATCGCGCAGGGATTCCTTGAGCGATTCCAGATCGGTGCGCAGGACCTCACGGTCGCCGACGAAATAACGCCCTTGTGCGTTCACCAACACACTCAACGCCTTGGCTTGCGATTCAGCGGGCTTGCCATCGGCGCGCGGCAATTCGAGTTTGAGCACCGAGCGTGCGTCGAACGTGGTGGTGATCACGAAGAAGATCAGCAGGCACAGCAATACGTCGATCAACGGGATCAGGTTGATCTCGGGGGTGTCGTCCTGGCGATGGTCCTGGATACGCATGCAGCGCGCCTCAACCGCCCTTGTTCGCCGAAGAGCCGGGCGATGGCAGCATGTCCAAGGTATCCATCAGGCGGATGGCCTCGTGCTCCATGTCGACGATGTAGGCGGCAATGCGACCGCGGAAATAGCGGTGGAACGCGAGTGCCGGAATCGCCACGATCATGCCCGCGGCCGTGCACACCAGCGCCTTGCCGATGCCGCCCGCGAGCTGGTTGGCGTCACCGATGCCATGGTCGAGGATGCCGAGGAACATCTGGATCATGCCGACCACGGTGCCAAACAGACCCAGCAACGGGCCGGCGGCGGCAATCGTGCCCAGCGTGTTCAGGAAGCGCTCCATGCGATGGACCTGATGGCGGCCGACGTCTTCCACCCGCTCACGGATCTCCTCGCGGCTGCGGTGGCGCACGTCCAGCGCCGCGGCCAGCAACGCGCCCAGCGGTGAAGTCGAGCGCAGCGAATCCACATGCGCGGGATCCAGCGGCTTGCCGCGCGAGACCCAGACTCGGACTTCGTCGCCCAGGCCCGGCGGCAACACGCGGAGGCGACGCAGGCTCCAGAAACGCTCGACAATGATCGCCAGCGCCACTGCAGACAACAGCACCAGCGGAATCATGGGCCAACCACCCGCCCGAACCAGTTCCAGCACGCGTCAATCCTCCGGCATCAAAGGCCGTCATCCATTCGGTGGGTAGCATAGCCCAGCCGCCCTGTTTCGCCGTCGCGCGGCATCCCAAGGACGCGGCCACGCGACGCGGCGTTCCTGCACTTGCAACCCATCCCGGCCCAACCAGACCCGCATCGAGCCGGATCGCGCGGTATCCAGCACTTCGGCGCCCGCATCACACCAACGCTGCACCACCTCGGGTTTCGGGTGGCCGAAGCGATTGCCCACCCCGGAAGAAATCAACGCGAGCCGGGCGCCGCTGGCACGGATGAAGGCGTCGCTGGACGAGCCAGCACTGCCGTGGTGCGCGACCAACACCACGTCATTGCGAACATCATGGGGATTGCGTGCCAGCAGGCGCTGTTCGATCACCGCGCCCATGTCACCGGTCAACAGCGCGGTGCCGTGCGCTGTTTCGACCCGGATCACGCACGTGGACTCGTTGCCCAGATACGGAAACCAGCGCGTCGGATGCAGCACCCGGAAACGCACGCCATCCCATTCCCATGACTGGCCGGCGACGCAATTGCCGATGCCCGGCGTGGGGCTGCCTTCGGGCGCCAGCATCGCCAACACCGGAAACGCGCGTGAGACCGAAGGCCAGCCGCCGGCATGGTCATTATCGCCGTGACTGACCACCGCGGCATCCAGCACATGCACGCCGAGGGCGTGGAGCGTCGGCACTACGGCGCGCTCGCCGGCGTCGTAGCCATCAGGCATCGCCGGCCCCATGTCGTACAGCAGGCTGTGGTGGGCAGTCCGCACCAGCACCGACAGTCCTTGGCCGACATCGATCACCTGCAGTTGCACCTCGCCCTGCCGCGGCAAATCCCGCGATGGCCATAACAACGGCAGCAGTAGCAGCGCGGCCAGCGGCTTGCCGGGCACGGCGCGCGGCAGCATCAGCCAGAACGCACTCAGCAACGCCAACGGCAAGGCAAACCAGCGCGGCTCCGGTAGCCACGCCATCGCCAGCGGGCTGTCCGCGGTCGCTCGCAGGACCGGCCACAGCAGGTCGAAGCACCACGCCGAGAGTTGCCACAGGCCATCGCCCAAACCTGCATGCAGGCTGTCCAGCAGCAAGCCCAGCAGTGCCATCGGAATGACCACCAAGCTCCACCACGGGACCGCGAGCAGGTTGGCGAACGGACCGGCGAACGAGGCTTGCCCGAACAGCACCACGGACAAGGGCAGCAACCCGAGCGTGGCCACCGCCTGCGCGCCGAGGAAGCCACGCACCATGACCCATGGCCCACCTTTCGCACCGACCGGCAGGCACCACAGTAGCCAAGCCACGCCAGCGAAACTCAACCAGAATCCCGCACCCAATACCGACAACGGATCCAGCAGCAACAGCACGACACACGCCAAGGCCAGCGAATCCGGCATGCGCTGGTGGCGACGCAAGCAGCGCGCAAATACCAGCACTGCGATCATCAGCGCGGTGCGCAAGGTCGGCAGCGCGAAGCCTGTCATCGCCGCATACGCGAACGCGCCGATGACCGCGCCGACTCCCGCGGCAAACGGGCGTGGCAGCCATCGACACAATCCCGGCATCAGCCACCAGAACGCCGCTGCCAACACACCGAAGAATCCTGCGACCAAACCCACATGGAAGCCGGAAATCGCAATCAGGTGGGTCAATCCGGCTGCACGTAATCGGGCCCAGTCGTCATCGTCGAGTGCTCGCGTATCGCCCAAGGCCAACGCCCGTACGAAACGCGAACTGGATGACGGCACTGCCAACGCGATATGCGCGCTTCCGCGTTCGCGCCATGCTGCAATTCCGGCAGGTGGCGACAGCGACTGGGCAAGCGTGGGCTCCAGCACATAGCCCGTCGCCGTAATGCGGGCGGCGAGCGCTTGCTTCTCGCCATCACCGCCACCGGGGTTGCGAAGCCCCTGCGGCGCCCGCAGGCGCAGCGGCAGGCGCCAGCGACTGCCTGCACGAAGTACTGCACGCGCCCGAATGTCGTCATCGAACCAGCCCAATCGCAAGCGTGTTCCGCGTAGTGCAGGTGGCTGCGCATCGTCATCGTCGACCACGAATTCAAAGCGTGTGCGGCGCGACTCGTGCACCGGCAGGTCGTCGATGCGACCGCTGACCGTCAATACCTTGTTTTCAAGCGCCAGCGGCAATTGCATGGCGAGCGCATGCGCGGTGTGCAGCCCGCTGAAGCCGAACCCGACCAGCAACATGCCGAACAGGCGTCGATAGGCGCCACGGCGAACCAGCCAAAGCCCAGCCATTAAGAAGCAAATTGAGAACAGCCACGGCAACACGACCGGAAGCAGCAGGCAACCGGTACAACCCGCCAGCAGGGCCAGCGCGCAACCCGGTCCAAACAAGGGTGTGGATATTTCGGGCTGTTGGATCAGGGATCGGACAACTCCCAACACCGTGACACGCAGGCCACCGCGCAACACATGACTCGAATGCAGGGTAATGGACATGTGGCCAGCGTCGCCACAAACCAGTCCGCCGCCAATCAGCGCGGGCGGCGTACTAGCGTCAGGAAACCCTGATTCACCCGCGGCTCAAACGTCCTGTGACGCCAATTCCCGCAGCTTGCCTTCGTGCAGTTCCAGCACGCGGTCCAGCCGCCGCGCGAGGCGCCGGTCATGCGTGACCAACACCAGGCTGGTGCCTTGCGCGCGATTGAGTTCGAGCATCTGCGCGAACACAATTGCCGCGGTTTTTTCGTCGAGGTTGCCGGTCGGCTCGTCGCCGAGCACGCAGGCCGGGTTGTTGACCAGCGCACGCGCGACCGCCGCACGCTGGCGTTCGCCACCCGAGAGCTCGCCCGGCTTGTGCTGCAGGCGATGACCCAGCCCCACGGACTCCAGCAGGTCCTGCGCGCGCTTGCCGGCCTCGGCTGTCGGCCGCCCGGCCAGCAGCACCGGCATCATCACGTTTTCGAGCGCGGTGAATTCCGGCAACAGATGGTGGAACTGATAGACGAAGCCCAACGCCCGGTTGCGCAGGCGGCCCCGCTCGGCATCGGACAGCGCGCTCATCTTGTGACCGGCGACATACACCTCGCCCGCGCTCGGCACGTCCAGCCCACCGAGCAAGTGCAGCAACGTGCTCTTGCCGGCGCCTGATGCACCCAGGATGGCGACGGTCTCGCCAGCCTGAACTGCGATGTCGAGACCATCGAACACCTGCGTGTGCAGGCTGCCTTCGGCATAGGTCTTGCCGAGACCTTCGGCGCGCACGACGTCGCCACTTTCGACGATTTTCGGCATTGGCTTATTCATAGCGAAGCGCCTCCGCCGGTGCGGTACGTGCCGCGCGCCACGCCGGGTACAACGTGGCGATGAAGGCCATTGCCAGCGCGACGCAGGCAATGATGATGACATCGCTGGCCTGCAGGTCGGTCGGCAAGCCAGTGATGTAGTAGACGTCTTCCGGCAGCAACTGCACCCCAAACAGGTTCTCGATGCCTTTGAGGATACTGCCCAGGTTCAGGGTCAACACGATGCCGCCGATCACCCCCATCACGGTGCCGATGACGCCGATCAGGCTGCCCTGCACCATGAACACCTGCATGACCTGGCGCGGCGCCAAGCCCAGCGTGCGCAGGATGGCGATGTCGGCCTGCTTGTCGGTGACCAGCATGACCTGCGACGACACCAGGTTGAACGCACCCATGGCAATGATCAGCGACAGCAGGATCGCCATTACCGTCTTTTCCATCTTCAATGCGCGGAACAGGTTGGCGTTGTCCTGGGTCCAGTCACTGACCCGGTACGGACCTTTCAATTTCATCGCCAGCGCGCGCGCGACATCGAACGCCTGGTCCATGTCCTGCATTTTCAGGCGCACGCCGGTCACGCCCTCGCCCATCCGTAGCACGCGCTGCAGGTCCTGCATGTTCACGACTGCCAGTCCCTTGTCGTATTCGTTGTAACCGGCCTCGAAGACGCCGCTTACCGCGAAGCGTTTCATGGTCTGCACGCCACCCAAAGGTGTGCTGCGGAAATCAGCCAAGGTCACGATCACGTCGTCACCGACGCCGACCCCCAGCCACACCGCCAGTTCCCGCCCGAGCACGATCTTGAAGCTGCCGGGCTGCAGTTCCGACAACTTGCCCTGCACCATCTTCTGGCTCAGCACCGAGACCTTGTCTTCCTCAGCCGGCACCACGCCGCGCAACATCGCCGGCTGGTTGTTGTTGCCGGAAATCAGCGCTTCCTTTTCGATGTAGGGGGCCGCACCTGCGATGCGCGGGTCCTGCACCGCGACCTTTACTGCATGCTGCCAGTCGGCCAAGGGCTCGCCGTAGCCACTGACCGTGGCGTGCGCGGCCATCTGCAGCATGCGGTCACGGATCTCGCGCTGGAACCCGCTCATCACCGCCAACGTGGTGATCAACGCAGTCACGCCGAGCGCGATGCCAAGGATCGAGGCCAGCGAGATGAACGAGATGAAGCTGTTGCGGCGTTTGGCGCGCACGTAGCGCAGGCCGATGGCGACGGGAACCGGTTTGAACATCGAAAGCCCTTGGGTTAGCCGCGCTATCGTGCCATCGATGCGCCGCCGCGTGCAGATT
>JBKJOY010000128.1:0-2597 GCA_046595415.1 Thermomonas sp. | reverse complement strand
TTTCTTGGCGGGCTGGGTGAACGAATTCATTGGATCATGCTCATTGGATCAGGCTCATTGGATCAGGCTCATTGGATCAGGCTCATCGATCGCGTTTCACGACGACATCCGCCTGCGTGCAAGTTGCGTGCACGTCGTGATGGCGGCAAACAGGCTGGACGGATCTGCCGTGCCAGTGCCCGCAAGTTCCAGCGCGGTCCCGTGATCGACCGCCACACGCGGATAGGGTAGTCCAAGGCTGATATTCACCGCGTTGGCGAAATCACTGTACTTGAGCACCGGCAATCCCTGGTCGTGGTACATCGCCAGCACCGCATCGAATCCTCTCAGCTTGTCCGGCAGGAAGGCGGTATCCGCCGGCAGTGGACCTACCAAGTGCATGCCCGCCCTGCGCAGTTCCCCGAGCATCGGTTCGATGATGCGTATTTCCTCGTCGCCAAGATGGCCTGCCTCGCCTGCATGTGGATTCAAGCCGAGCACGGCAATGGTCGGCTGCTCGATGCCGAAATCGCCGCGCAAGGCGGCATGCAGGATGCCCAGTGTCTTGCCAAGTGCCGCGGGCGAGATTGCGTCGGCCACGTCGCGCAATGGCAGGTGGGTGGTGAGCAGGGCCACGCGCACGATCGAGTTGGCCAGCATCATGACCACGTCGCAACCGGCTTGTGATGCCAGCAAACCGGTGGTGCCGGTGAAAGCAATGCCGCCTTCGTTGATGGCTGCCTTGTGGACGGGCCCAGTGACCAGGCCATGCAGGTCGCCGTCCATGCAGGCTTGCCCGGCCTGAAGAAGCGACGTGATGACCGAAGTGGCGTTTGCTGCGTTCGGCGTGCCGAATACCGCCGCAACAGGATGCGGGATCTCGACGATTTCCAGGCTGCGCGGCGAGCTCGCTGGTTCGCCGGTGCGATGCAATACGAGTGGAAGCTGCATTGCGCTGGCGGCGCGCCGCAGGATTGCGGCATCACCGTGGATGATCAACTGCGCGTCCCAATCCTGCTGCGCAGCCAACACGACCAGCTCAGGACCAATTCCCGCCGGTTCGCCGGGAACCAGGGCTAGGCGGGGACGCATGTGGACTCAGAACCTCGAACGATCGTGCTCGTTTTCTGGCAGCGTCATCTTGTTCTTCGCTTTTGCCGGTGCCTCCAACTTGGGTGCGGTGGACCGGCCATTTGCATCACGGACGTCCACGTATGCTTCGCCACGTGCTTCACGCAGGTAGCGATTCCATTCTTCTTCCAATTTGCGGCGACCAATCGTCTCGCGGAGCTGGGCACGCAGGTTATCGTCGCCAGCGGCGATCTGGCGGGCACCCGTGCGTTGCAAAATCACCCAGCCCGCATCGGTCTTGAACGGCGGGGAGATTCCGTTGTCTTCCAAGGCGGCGACCTGCATGGCATAGGTATTGCCATAGGTGTCACCGGTGAGCCAGCCCAGGTCACCGCCACGTGCCTTTGTCAACGAATCATCCGAGGACTCGGCCGCCAGCTTTGCGAAATCGGCACCACCTGCAAGGCGTGCTGCAAGGGTCTCGGCCTTGGTTTTAGCCGACGTATCATCCGTCTTCTCGTCGACCTTCACCAAGATCTGCCGGGCCTGGAACTGAGTCACTTGCTCGCCGCTCGCGGCCGATTGGGTACGCGAATCCACCAATTGCAGCAACTGGAAGCCACTCGGCCCACGCATCGGGCCAATCATCTGGCCGGCCTGCATCTGTTGAATGGCGGCGGCGAATGCAGGGGGGATTTCGTTTTGGCCGCGCCAACCCAGATCGCCGCCTTCCAGCGCATTTGGACTGTCGGAATAGCGCACGGCGGCCGCTGAAAACGTCATCTCGCCCTTCTCGATCAAGGCCTTGACGCCCTCGATCTTCTTCTGCGCAACGGCCAACTGTTCTGGCGTGGCACCATCAGGCGCATTCACGAGGATGTGCGCCAAATGGAACTGCTGGCTGCCAATCTTGGCCGAGCTGGCCAGTGCCGCATCCACTTCAGCCGGACTGACATTGATACGGCCTTGGGCGAAGCTCTGCCGCAACTTCTGGCTGATGATCTCGTCGCTCAGGTTGTTGCGGAATGCGCTGTAGGTCATGCCTTCTTGCGTCATGCGCTGGCGCAACTGGTCCACCGTCATGTTGTTCTGCTGGGCAACTCCCTGGAGTGCCCGATCAACGTCTTCCTCGCTGGCGGTGATGCCGGAATCCTTGGCCCGCTCCAGCTGGAGCCGCATCAGGATCAGCCGTTCGAGCACCTGCTTTTCCAACACTTCGGCCGGGGGCAACTGGTCCGCCTTGCCAGCGTATTGCGAACGGATATTGACCAGCGCGAGGTCCAGTTCGCTGCGCAGGATCACGTCTTCATTGACCACAGCGGCGATGCGATCCACAGGCGCGCTGGCGGGAGCAGTCTGTGCAAGCGCCATGGGCGCGGCGGGGATCAAGCCGGCAAGCACGATGGCAAGGGCGGTTCGACGGAGTGCGGGGGACAGGAAATCGGTCATGGGCTGGCAATGGTGTCCGGCTGGGTGGGCTGGCCTGTGGCAGTCTGCGGCGGCACCAGGTACAGATCGTCACGATTGTAGCCGAGGATGGCTCGGCG
>JBKJOY010000087.1:0-16841 GCA_046595415.1 Thermomonas sp. | reverse complement strand
GTGCAAGCCGACACCGCCGACAAGGCAGCGCGCGTGGCCGATAGCGTCCGGCCTGCAGCCACTTCAGCCCGGGCAGCACCCGTTGTGCCAGCGCAGGTGCGCAACGAGGCTGCGATGGCTGCCGATGCCGGCTTCGTCGACGATCCTGAAGTGGACATTCCTCCTGCCACCGCGGCATCCCCCGCAGTACGTGATGCCTGGTTGCGCCGCATCACCCAGTTGCTGGAGCAAGGCAAGCAACAGGACGCAAAAGCCAGCTTGGCGGAATTCAAGCGTCGTTACCCGAGCGCAGTGCTTCCGCCGGCACTGAAGGCACTCGACAGCGAACCTTGAACTGCCGTTGCGGCTTTCACACAGCTAACATGGTGCGATGAATTCCCCCACCCCGGCGCCGACCACGGCGCCGACGAAACCTCCATTGGGTTCCCTGCGTGCGCTTTGGCCATTCGTGCGCCGGCATCGCGGGCTGTTCGTCGCCTGGCTGTTGTCGCTGGCGGTGTCTTCCAGCGCCTCACTGAGCCTGCCTGTCGCATTCCGCACCATGATCGACGATGGCTTCAGCAGCGGCAGCGCGGGCAGCATTGATCGGGCTTTCCTGCTGCTGTTCGTGGTGGCTTTATTGCTTGCGGTGGGAACTGCTGCGCGCTTTTTCTTCGTCTCGCTGCTGGGCGAACGCGTGGTGGCGGATTTGCGCACTGAACTCTATGCGCACCTGATCAGCCTGGATGCCGGCTTCTATGACCGCACCCGTAGCGGCGAACTGGTATCGCGGTTGACGTCCGACGTCGAACTCATCCGCAACATTATCGGCAGCGTCATGTCGATCGCGTTGCGCAGCAGTATTACGGCGATTGGAGCAATGGTGATGCTGTTCGTGACCAGCCCGCGCCTGGCCGCCTGGGCACTGGTTGCCATACCGCTGGCGATCGTTCCGGTGATCCTCGGTGCACGCAAGATCCGCAGCATCTCGCGCAGCAACCAGGACCGGATCGCCGATGCCAACGCATTGGCGACCGAGACGCTGGGTGCGGTACGCACAGTGCAGGCGCATGCCCGCGAAGAGTACGAACGTGGCCGTTTCACGGACGCCGTTGCAACCGCAGTGGGCACCGCACGCAAGCGCATTGGCGCGCAGGCGCTGATGACCGGGATGACGATCACATTGTTCTTTGGTGCGATCACCCTGGTGCTGTGGTCGGGTGCGCACGACGTGATCGCCGGCCGGATGACCGCCGGCACCCTCATCCAGTTCGTGCTGTATGCGCTGTTCGGCGGTGGTTCCGTGGCGGCACTGGCCGAAGTCTGGAACGAACTGCAGAAAGCTGCAGGCGGCATGGGCCGGATCAACGACCTGCTGCGCGAAGTCCCCGGCATCGTGGCGCCTGCAAGCCCGCGGGCGTTGCCATCGCCGATGCAGGGCCAGATCGAGTTCGACGATGTCAGCTTCAATTATCCGCAGCGTCCGGAAGTCCGCGCACTCGAGAACTTCAGCCTGCGCGTGCAGCCAGGCGAAACCGTCGCCTTGGTGGGCCCATCGGGCGCCGGCAAGAGCACCGTCTTCACCTTGTTGCTGCGCTTCCATGATCCGCAACAAGGCCAGATCACATTGGATGGCATCGGCTTGCGCGAGCTGGATCCGATCGCATTGCGCGATGTCGTCGCCCTGGTGCCGCAGCAGCCCACGCTGTTTGCTGCCAGCGCCGCCGACAACATCCGCTACGGCCGGCTTGAAGCGAGCGATGCCGAGGTCCGCCAAGCTGCCGAATCCGCCGAGGCCGATGAATTCCTGGATGCCCTGCCGGAAGGCTTTGCAAGCGAACTTGGCGAACGTGGCACGCGCCTGTCCGGTGGGCAACAGCAACGCGTCGCGATAGCACGCGCGTTGCTCAAGGACGCGCCCGTGCTGTTGCTGGATGAGGCGACCTCGGCTCTGGATGCGCAGAGCGAACGCGCAGTCCAGCACGCGCTGGAAAACCTGATGGCCGGCCGCACGACATTGGTCATCGCACATCGCCTTGCCACTGTGCTGATGGCCGACCGCATCGTGGTGATGGATGCCGGCCGCATCGTCGCCGAGGGCACGCATCAGGAATTGCTGGCGCAGGATGGCCTGTATGCGGAACTGGCGCGATTGCAATTCCTTGATTGATCGGATGCGCGCATGAGTACGGTATTGGTCACCGGCGGCAGCGGTTTCATTGGTGGCCACGCCATCGCGCAATTGTTGGCACAGGGCCATGTGGTGCATGCAAGCGTGCGCGATCTACAGCGCGAACCGGCGGTGCGGGCAATGCTGTCGACGGCCGGCATCGACACGGATCAACGCCTGCGATTTTTCGCCGCCAATTTGACCGATGACGCCGGCTGGAACGATGCGGCGCATGGCTGCGACTTCGTGCTGCACGTGGCCTCTCCGTTCCCTGTTGGCATTCCGAAGCACGCCGACGAGCTCATCGTGCCGGCGCGCGAAGGTGCGTTGCGCGTATTGCGCGCGGCGCGTGAGGCAGGCGTGCATCGGGTGGTACTGACCTCGTCGTTCGCGGCAGTGGGTTACGGCCATCCAGAGCAGCAACAGGCCTTCGACGAGTCCACCTGGACCAATCTTTCCGGCCACGATGTCTCGGCTTACGTGAAGTCGAAAACGCTGGCCGAACGTGCGGCTTGGGACTTCATCACACGCGAGGGTGGCGGACTGGAGTTGGCGGTGGTCAATCCGGTCGGCGTGTTCGGCCCGGTCATGGGTGGCGACTACGCGACGTCGATCCTGTTGGTGAAGAAATTGATGGATGGCGCCCTGCCCGGCAGTCCGAACCTGCGCTTCGGCGTGGTCGACGTGCGCGACGTTGTCGACCTGCACCTGCGGGCGATGACGGACCCCGCGGCAAACGGCGAACGTTTCCTCGCAGTCGCCGGCGACTTCATGCGGGTGCAGGACATGGCGCGGGTCCTGAAACAGCGCATGGGCGACGCGGCACGCAAGGTGCCAACCCGCCAACTGCCGAACTGGATGGTGAGGCTGGCCGCGTTGGCGGATCCGACCGTGCGCCAGATCGTGCCGGAGCTGGGCAAGTACAAGAATGCGACAAGTTCCAAGGCCCGCGACCTGTTGGGCTGGTCACCGCGGTCGAATGAAGAGGCGCTGCTGGCAACTGCCGAAAGCCTGTTGCGCCTGGGCTTGCTGAAGCCGTCACGCTAAAAAAACGCCCCGCACTGGGCGGGGCGTCGAATATTGCAGACGCAACCAGGTTAGATGGGCTTGACCGCGGTCGCCTGTGCACCCTTCGCGCCTTGGGTGACTTCGAAACTGACCCGCTGGCCTTCCTGCAAACTACGGAAGCCGGTGGAATCGATGGCGGAAAAATGCACGAAGAGATCGGCGCTGCCGTCTTCGGGCGAGATGAAGCCGAAGCCCTTGGCGTCGTTGAACCATTTTACGGTGCCGTTTTGCATGGTGAGTGTGACCTCTGGTAAACGTTGCAGGAACGTGCGTCTTCGACATGGCAGCCGGACACACGGCGCCGAGTATGCAACAACCGTCTTCACATGCAACGCCACCCGGCGCAGCTGCCTGCTCAGGCTGCGAGCAATTCGCCCAACAGTCGCGGTACGCCGCCCATCGCCGCAGCCACGTGATCGAGCACATCCTGCAGGGTGATGACCTCATCCGGATCCGGCCCGGCACCCGCAGCCCAGTTCGCGACGATGGCCAGGCACGCGTAGTCCAAGCCAAGCTCGCGGGCCAAGCCGGCCTCAGGCATACCGGTCATGCCGACGAGGTCGCACCCATCGCGGCGCATCCGCGCGATTTCCGCCTTGGTTTCCAGGCGCGGGCCTTGGGTCGCGCCATAGCAGCCCGTGGCAACCATGGGCACGGACGCACGCCTCGCCGCATCGATGACGCGCGCTCGCAGTGCGGGTGTGTACGGATCGCCGAAGTCGATATGCAGCACCTCGGTGCCCATGCCGTGATCGACATCGCCTTCGCACAGCGTGGAGATCCTGCCCCAGGTGTAGTCGATCAACTGATCCGGACATACCAGCACGCGCGGGCCACACTCCATGGTGATGCCGCCAACCGTATTCAGCGCCAACACGCTGGATGCACCGATCGCCTTCAATGCGGCCAGGTTGGCCCGGTAGTTGATCCTGTGCGGCGGCAGCGAATGGCCTTCGCCATGCCGCGCCAAAAAGGCAACGCGTTTGCCGGCAAATGTGCCCACGCGGATCGGGCCCGAAGGCGCGCCGTAGGCCGTGACTGGCTGGTGAGTCTCGACATCGCCAAGTTCACCCAGTGCATAAACGCCGGTGCCGCCGATGACGGCCAGATCAATCGTCATTCACAAAACCTCGTGTCAGTTCAGGATGAATTTCCGAGCGCGTGCATGCGTTGGTGGCGATTGGCCGGACTTTCGGCGACATGGATGTCGCCGAGAAGCCTACATGGATGTATTCACGGCGTGTCCGGCCAATCGCCACCGATGCAGGTGCGTGCGTACGTGCGAGTCAAAGCGCATAAATCGCCGGCAAGTTGCGGCCCTGCTCATGGAAATCCATGCCGTAGCCGAAGACGTACGCGTCCGGCACTTGGACGCCTACATGATCGGCGCGAATGCCTTCGACGCAACGGTCATGCACCTTTTCCGCGAGCACCGCGATGCGTATTTCAGCCGCACCCTGGTCCTCGCACCAATGCTTGATCGCCAGCAAGGTATGGCCTTCGTCGAGGATGTCGTCGGCCAGCAGCACCTTGCGCCCCTGCAACGGGGTGGCCGGGCGATGCAGCCACGCCAGACCCGAGCCACTGGTCTGGCCGCGATAACGGGTGGCGTGCAAGTAATCGAAGTGCAAGTCCAGGCCACGCTCACCCAGCGCGAACGCCAGCTGCGCGGCGAACGGCAAACCACCATTCATCACCGTCAAGAACACCGGCACATCGCCATCATCGTAGGCATCGCGGATCTCCGCAGCGATGCGCTCGATCGCGTCTTCCAGCACCTGCTTGCCATGGACCACGCGCGCCGTCGCCAGCGCGTCGGACAACATCGGAACACTCATGCCACATCCCCCACATTGATCGCGCCGGATGCAGCCCCTGCATCCGATGCGGAAACCGGTACGTCACCGAGCCGCAGCTGCGCACGCTGGTGGCGTGCATCGGCAATCAGGCCATCCCACGCCTGCGGGCCACGGCCCATCAAGCCGACCAGCTTCATCGTACTGGAGCGACGGTCGTCAAGCGCGCGCAGTGACTCGTCCACCAGATCCGGATGGCAGACCAGCACGACGTCGCAGCCCGCATCCAGATGCGCATCAATCCGCGCCTTGATGCCACCCGCGGAAAACGCAGCAGCCATGCCGATGTCATCCGAAAACACCACGCCACGGAACCCCATGTCCTTGCGCAGGACGTCCTTGATCCAGCGCGGCGCGTAGCCCGCAGGTTCCGGCGCCACCTGCGGATACACCACGTGCGCCATCATCACCGCGTCTGCGCCCGCTTCGATGCCAGCAGCGAATGGGACCAGGTCGAGCGCGCGCAGCTCCTCCAGCGAACGGTTATCGACTGCTTCGTCGAAGTGGGTGTCTTCGAGCACCGAGCCATGACCGGGAAAGTGCTTGAGCGTCGCGGCCATGCCGGCGCTGTGCATGCCTTCGACATAGGCGCGAGTGAACCCCGCGACGATGTCGGGGTCGGGCGAGAACGCGCGGTTGCCGATCGCCTTGTTGCCACGGCCAAGATCGACCACCGGCGCGAAGCTGAGGTCGATGCCGGTTGCGCGGATTTCGCTGGCCATCAGCCAGGCGTGTTCGCGGGCCAGTTCCAGTGCGGCGGCCGGATCATCGCGAAACATGGCATCGAAGCCTTGCAGTGGCGGCAGCTTGCTGAAGCCCTCGCGGAAACGCTGCACGCGACCACCTTCCTGGTCGACGCATAGCAGTTGCGGGCGTGGCGCCGCCTCCCGGATCGATCGGGTCAGTTCGATGACCTGTGCCTTCGACGCGAAATTTCGGGTGAACAGGATCACCCCGGCGCAGGCATCGTGCTGCAACCAGTCGCGTTCACGTGCGGTGAGTTCGTGCCCGGCAACACCGATGACCAGCATGTTCAGCCTTCCTTGAGGTCGGTGGCGAGGCGCTGCGCCTCGTTCCATTGCGAGTATGGTCGCGAAGCCAATGCGAGATTGTAATAACGGCCGGCATGGGTGGCTTCCACGCCCAACCACTCTGGGCGTTCGAAGACTTCGTCCTCGCGATCCAGTTCGATCTCGGCGACCACCAGGCCCGCGTTGTCGCCGAGGAACTCGTCGACTTCCCAGAGATGACCGGCGTGCTGGACCAGGTGCCGGCGCTTGTCGATCACCCCGCCAACGCACAGCGCCAGCAACGCCCGCGCATCGTCCATCGGAATCAGGTAATCGAACTCCTGTCGGCTAGCGCCCAACTCACGCGACTTGATATTCAAGCGCGCCTGTCCGCCTTCGATCCGGACCCGAACTGATGTATTCATGGCGCCGCTATCGACCGCATGCAGGTCGTTGAGGTAACCCTGCGCCATCGCAATGATGTCGTGCGCGGCTGCGCGCCAGTCGTCACCTTTGACCAGGAACTTGCGTTCAATTTCGATGCCCATGCCTCAAGCCTGCTCGAACACGGCGATCGATTCCACGTGCGCGGTATGCGGGAACATGTCCATCGCCCCGGCCGCGCGCAAGGTCCAGCCGGCCTCGTTGACGAGGTAACCGGCATCACGCGCCAGCGACGCCGGATGGCAGCTGACATACACGATGCGCTTCAGGCCCTTCAGTGGGAATTGCTTCAACACTTCGATCGCTCCCGCACGCGCAGGATCCAGCAACAACTTGTCGAAGCCTGCCTTGAGCCATGGCGCGCCCTTGAGGTCCTTGGACAGATCGGCGGCGTGGAAACTCACATTGCCAAGGACGTTGAGCTCGGCATTTGCACGCGCGCGTTGCACCAGCCCGGCGTCGCCCTCCACGCCGACCACCGTGCCTGCATCGCCCACCACGCGCGCCAGCGGCAAGGTGAAATTTCCGAGTCCGCAGAACAGGTCGAGCACGCGCTCACCCGGCTGCACGTCCAACAAATCAAGCGCTCGCGTGATCATGGCCTCGTTGAGCTTGGCATTGACCTGGATGAAATCCAGCGGCCGGAACTGCAACGTCACGTCCCATTGCGATAAACGGAACGCCAACTGCGGCGCTTCGTCGCTGAGCGGGTGCACCGAGTCCAATCCGCCAGGTTGCAAGAGGATGCTGAAGCCATGTTCCTGCTCGAATGCAAGCAACTTCGCGCGATCAGATTCGCCCAGCGGTTGCAGGTGGCGGAATACGAGTGCGATCCCGCTGTGATCCGCCGAGGCATCGCCAGCGATGAATTCGATCTGAGGGATGTCACTGCGCGCGTCCATGCCATTGACCAGTGCAGCCAGCGCGTCGATCTTGAATCCGATCGCAGGCACCACCGTATGGCACTCGTGGAGTTCGGCGACGAAGCGCGGATCCTGTTCGCGGAAACCGACCAGGGTCTTATCCTTCTTCTCGACCCGGCGTACCGAGAATCGACCCTTGCGGCGATAACCCCACGCATCGCCCGTCAGCGGGGGCAGGACTTCCTGCGGCTGCACGTGTCCGATGCGCTGCAGGTTATCCAGCAACACGCGCTGCTTGGCCTCGATCTGTTTGTCTTCATCCAGGTGTTGCAACACGCAGCCGCCGCACAGGCCGAAATGCGGGCAGCGTGGGGTCACCCTGTCTGGCGATGCGACGAGGACGTCAAGCGTCCTGGCTTCATCGAAATGACGTGACCGCGTCGTCTGCTGCACGCTGACCTGTTCGCCCGGCAACGCGCCAGACACGAATACCGTCTTGCCGGCATGCACATGGCCCTCGGCCCAGCGCGCCACGCCGCGGCCGTCATGGGTGAGATTGACGATATCGAGGATCTTGGGGGAATGGTCGAGGCGGGCCACGGGATCGATCGTTGCGGTTGGCCGGGCATTGTCGCAGATGCGCAAAAGCAAACGGCCCGCGAGTGCGGGCCGTTTGTGCTGCAACCGAGTGATCTGAAGCGTTACTTCTGCTTCCAGCCACCGCCAGACTGATACCACCAGCCCCTGCGAGCACTCTCCACCCACTGGTTCGCGAACACGTTCCTGATCTGGGCTTCCCATTCCGGATGGCCATTGGCCACCGCGACCTCGCGATAGACCGCTTTGCGATCGCGGTTGTCGTCCGCCACCGCAGCGTTCATCGCCACGCGGTCCTTCAATTCAAGCTTGCCGGCATCACGCACGCTGACCAGGCCATCTTCGGTAAATCCGAGCGCACCGGAATCGAAGCCTGCGCGCAGGTTGCTGTTGAACCGCGCTTCCATCCGTGACTGGATCGCCTGGATTGCAGGCGTCTTGATGCTGATGTCGGGCGCACTTTGCGCTTGCGCCGATCCAATGCCGACCAAGGCCCACGGATCGAAGTCGAAGCGTTGCAACTGCAGCGCCATGCCACCGCCACTGCTGTCCTTGATTTGGGTGCTGCCCGCCTCGTCGATCACCTTTTCAACGAACTCGCGCGCCGCAGCCTTGGCTTCGGCCGCCGGGAAATAGACATTGATGGTGACGCATGCCGTGAGTAGCAGCGCCCCGATGACCGGCATTCCCAACCACTGTTTCATTGCATTGCTCCTGGCGTTTATCGAAGTCATGTCGTGCGTTTCGCCCGACACTGCTTGTTTCTGATCCATATCATTTCACGATTGGTTTTACTTCACCCGAACCCACCGCGCTCAATCGTTCCACCAGCGTCGGCCAATCCACCTGCCGGTTGAAGCCGACCACCGTCAGCCCCGGAATCCCGGCACCTTGCACGATAGTAAAGCTGTTATTCGCCTGACTGTCGTGTGAATCCTGCAGGCCCGACATCTGGCAGACCTCGTTGACAAGGCGGCAGGCGATGCCGATGCGGCGATACCCGAAGTCGTTGAACAGGCCGATCAACTTGCCCTGCAGGCTGCTCACGAACGAAGCATCACCGACGCTGGAGATGTTCTGCACTGCGCGCTGGCTGATGCGCTGCTTGCTGCCAGCGCGGTTCCTGGTTTCAAACCGTGCATCGAAGGCCACTGGCGTCCAATCGACGAGGCGCAAGCCATTGATGTGTCCACCCACGCGTCCGGTGATGCTGCCGAAATCCAGCACCTCGGTCAGCCGCAACAGGTCGAGATCCTCGAAGGCGATATCCGCGCTCAAGCTGGGTGCGCTACCGAACGGTCGTTCAAGCGCCAGGGATGAAAATGCCACCCTGCCGTCAAACAATTGCATCGACAAGCCGCCATCGAAATCGACGCGTTCGTTGGCGTAGTGCGCCTTCGGAATGGTGCCGCTGAGCCGGCCCTGGAATGCGGGCAGCCCGAGTGCTTTCGATACGCGGCCGAAGTCGATGTCGTCCAGCACCAGTGCGAAGCGGATATCCGCCCCCGCGTCGCCTTGTGGCGGGCGGATCACCAGGTCGCGGAAGGTCATGCGGCCGCCCATGACTGGCACCACCGCGTCCTCGCGGAATTTCAACAGGCCGCCCACGCTCTCGAATGGCAAACGCGAGGCATCGAAATCCAGCCCGTACAATTTCCCGCTGCTCCAGCGCAGCTCGCTACGCACCGGCGCGCCTGCGGAATAACGCACATCACCCTGCAGGCCGTTGAACACGAAGCGTTCGCCGGGATCCCCCAGATCAACCCCACGCAGCACCGCATTGGCTTGGCTCAGCACGCCATCGCGCACCTGTACCGTCAGGTCCATCGCGCCTTGCAGACCGACTTCGCCCAGCCCGAACAAACCCAGCCAACCTGACAGGTAACGCTCACGCAGCGGCGTCATGTCGCGACTGCTGATCTCCATGTCGAGTCTTGCCAGGCTGGCATCGTCTGCGAACGCTGCACTGCCACGGGCCTGCAATGCATCGCCGTCCCGCCATTCAATACGAGGCAACTCCCAGCCGGCGCCCGCATGTCGCATCGCGTCGATGCGCAGGCCGACCGGCGTTGCGGGCAATGCCACGTAGGTATTGCCGGTGAGGAACTCGCCTCCATGCAGCTGGCCATCCACAGCCAGCAACGACAACGCAGGCGTGGTGCGGTAGTCGATGTCGAAACGACCGCCGAGGTGTTCGGCCGCGGTGCTGGCGTCAGCGGTTTCCAGGCTCAGCTCACGCACGCTCAACGGACCTGCAATGCGCAATGGCCGCCCGCTGCCCGCATCAATGAGCAACTTGGCGTCGAATTCGCCCGCCTTGATCCGGGCATCGGGCCAGGCCTTTGCGAGCAACACTTGCGTCCACGCCAGCGGCACCTTGGTCAGGTCGAAACCGGTCAAGTCCGGGCTGGCTGCGTTGCGATCCAAAGCGATCCGCGCCGGGCCTTGGGTCAACGCTGCCTGGGTCACTGCGGCGTCGAAATGCACGGCCAGGCGCAGGGGCGCGGCATTGCCAGACCGGATCGGGCCATCGCATTGCCAGCCATCGTGAGCGCTCCGCAGGAGGCGACATTGCCAATGCAGGTCGCGATAGGCGTAACCGAGATCAGGAGCGTCCACCTGCGCCGCCCACACATCCAGCGTGCCTGTCGTTGCCGCATCGGGCCAGTCGAGCTTCACGCGAACTTGCTTCAACGTAGCCACGGGCGTGCTTATCTTGGCGATGCGTGCCTGCGCCACCCGCGCTTGCAGCGATGGCGATGCCAACAGCAGCGCAGCCAGCAAAGCGGGAACAGTTAATATTGGCCGCATCATGCGCGCAGCATACCCAGCCACCGCGAGGGTGCAATGAACGAACGACATGCGCCTTCGATGCCGCTGATCCTGGTAGTCGAAGACGATCTGGTCAGTGCCGCCTATTTGAGCGATGCCACCGCATCGCTGCCTGCGCAGGTCGACGTCGCTGGAAGTGTTGCCGAAGCAGTGGCCCTGGCCGCTTCCCATGCACATCCAAATGCCCATGCGCTGCTGTTGATCGATGCGCACCTCCCTGACGGAAGTGGGCAGGCGTTACTGCAGGCGCTGCGCGACCGTGGCATCACGGCGCCCGCCCTCGCCCATACCGCTGCTGGTGAAATCGCGTTGCGGGACGAGCTGCTGGCGACCGGATTCGTTGAGGTCCTGCGCAAACCCATTGGCGTGACAGACCTGAAGCTGGCCTTGCAACGACACTTGCCTCGCGCGATACCCGCGTCCGCGCAGATGGCCGACTTGCCACGCTGGGACGATGCGGCCTCACTGGCCGCATTGGGGGGACAACGCGCGAACGTCGATGCGTTGCGCGGCCTGTTCCGGGAGGAACTGCCGGGCCAACGGCACCGGATCACGAAGGCATCCAGCGAAGGCAACGAGATTGGCGTACGCGACGAACTGCACCGCCTGGTGGCGAGTTGCGGGTTCGTGGGTGCGGCGCGCTTGGGGCATGCAGTGCGCCAGCTACACGCCATGCCGTTGGATGCGAAGGCGTTGGCCACGCTGCAATCCGAGATCAGCGAGGTGCTGAAATCAGGTTGGACGAGCGGCGGATAAACGCCCCAGCTCACCGAGCATGTCCCAGGATTTCAGGCCACGTCCTTCCAGATAGTGCATCAGCAATGTGCGTAGCGGCAGGCGCAGGCTGGCCAGATCCTCGCGATCCGGCATTGCATCGGCGGCCAATGCCAGCAAACCGCGCCCGGTGGCTGCCGCATTACGTTCCTGGCTGCGGTCGTTGAACGCGCGACGTGGCCCGTGTTCGGGATCCAGCAGATAACGCGCGGCAGGATCCAGCGGCGCACCGTCGCCATCCGCATCCAGCGCGAATCCTACGCCCAGGGCATCCAGCAGGTCGCGTTCGAATCGGCGCAGGGTCCAGGCCAAAGGCTCAGTACGCCCCAGCCGTTCGCGAGTGACTGCATACGCTGCATGCAACTCCGGCTGCGGGTCTTGGCGGGGAGCCAAACGCAGGCACAATTCGTTGAGGTAGAACCCGGCCATGGTGGCGTCGCCGCGCAGGATGGGCGCTGCATCCACCGCTTCTGCTGACGTCAGTTGCGCCAGTTCGCCACGCTGCACGGCATCAAAACGGATGGATTGCAGCGGCTGCAAGGCAGCACGCAATACGTGCCGCTTCGGCCCCTGCACACCACGCGCGACCAAACCGATACGGCCGTGCTCTGCGCTCAGGACTTCAACAAGCAAACTGGTCTCGCGCCATGGGCGCGCGTGCAGCACGAACGCCGGCTCGCCGACGTACCGCTGCATGGGTTAGTCGTGGTAACCGAGCGAGCGCAGCGCGGCTTCGTCGTCCGACCAGCCTTCGCGCACGCGCACCCAGGTCTGCAGGAACACCTTGCTGTCGAACAGGCGTTCCATCTGCAGGCGGGCGCGACTGCCGATCTCGCGCAGCCGCTCGCCGCCCTTGCCGATCACGATGGCCTTCTGGCCCTCGCGCTCGACCCAGATCACCGAGTCGATGCGATACATCACGCCACCCTTCGGCGACGGCTCTTCCTCGAAGCGCTCGACCTCCACGGTAGTGGCATACGGCAGCTCGTCACCAAGCTGGCGCATCAACTGTTCGCGAACCAGTTCGCCGGCCAGGAAGCGCTGGCTCTTGTCGGTGATTTCGTCTTCGGCAAACTCGGGTTGCGCTTCCGGCATCAGCTGCAACAGTGTTTCCACCAGCGATTCCAGTCCCTTGCGCTTGAGCGCGGACAGCGGATGCACGGCGGCGAACGCGCGCCCTTCGGTGACCTTGGTGATGAACGGCAGCAGCGCAGTCTTGTCCTTGAATTTGTCGACCTGGTTGACCACCAACACGACCGGAAGCCCACCTTCGCGCAGCGCGTCGAACGCCAAGCCATCTTCCGCATCCCAACGGCCCGCCTCGATCACCAGCACCGCGGCGTCCACGCCATCCAGTGCACCGCGCGCCGCGCGGTTCATCATCCGGCTCATCGCTGTGCCGGGACGCTTGCCCTGCTCTCCATGGATGCCGGGGGTGTCGACCAGTTGCAGCTGGCCTTCTGGAAACGTCGCGATGCCAAGCAACCGATGCCGGGTGGTTTGCGGGCGGTTCGAGGTGATGCTGATCTTGGCGCCAACCAAGGCATTGACCAGGGTCGATTTGCCCACGTTGGGACGGCCAATGACCGCGATCGCGCCACTGCGTTGCGCTTGTTCACTCATGCCTGGATCTCCTGCAGGGCGGCTTCCGCGGCCTGCTGTTCGGCGGCGCGTCGTGAGCTGCCCTCGCCCATGGTAATCATTGCCGGCTCGGACAGTGTGCAGCTGACCGTGAAGAGGCGCGCATGGTCGTCGCCGGATTCCTCGACCAGTGCATAGACAGGCAGATTCCGTTGGCGTCCCTGCAACCATTCCTGCAGGCGTGTCTTCGGATCCTTGCCAACTTTATGCGGTGGCGGCAGTGCCGCCATCAGTGGTCCGAACCACGCCAGCACCACGCTTTTGCAGGTATCGAAGCCGGCATCCAGATGGATGGCCGCAACCAACGCTTCCACCGCATCGGCCAGGATCGAATCCCGCCGATGGCCGCCCGTCTTCATCTCACCCGGTCCAAGCACCAGGTGCTCGCCGAGCTTGAGCTCACGGGCGATCCCGGCCAGGGCGGACTCACGCACCAGTTCGGCGCGGGCGCGGGTCAAAGCGCCTTCATCGGCCCGCGGCCAAGCGAGGTACAGGGACTCGGCGACGATCTGGTTGACCAGCGCGTCACCGAGGAATTCCAGCCGTTCGTTATGTGGACTACCTGCGCTGCGGTGGGTCAGCGCTTGTTGCAGCAAGCCGGCATCCTGGAATGCGTGGCCGGCAAATTGCCCCTGCTGCAATTTAATTAGCCTCGGCCCCACCGCGCGTCAATGCCTGCTCGGCATGGAACTTGCCAACGATGTCGAGGTTGGCAATCAACTCTTCGCGGCGCTCGTAGTCCACCGTCATCAGGTAACCGTTGTCGGTGGCTTCAATCTTGAGCGGATCGATTTTCAGCACGGTGTTCGCATAACTCATGTCCATCCGGCGCCTGAACAGCTCCCTGATCTTTTCCTTGGATGACGAACCCAAACCAGGTTCAGCACCCATGCCTGCCAAGCCCTGCTTGACCGAATAGAACTCGCTGTACATCGGCACGATCTTCATGCCGCAATACAGAAAGAGAATGACCACCCCGAGGGTCAACACGAAGCCAATCATGGTGATGCCGCTTTGCTTGCGATTCATTGCTGCTCCCCTTGTTACCAGTGTGCCGGTTAATGGATACGCGTACCGATCCTTGAGACATCCACCGCGTGGTCGGCGCTACGGTCGAAATTCATCCAGACCAGGAACGCCTTGCCGCGCAGGTTGGCCTCCGGCAAGAAGTGAGTCGGCCAGAAGCGGCCATCCTCGCTGTTGTCGCGATTGTCCCCCATCACGAAATAATGCCCTGCCGGCACAGTCCAGTCACCTTCCCCTCTCATATTCTCCCATTCCAACACGAAATGTGGCCGTCTTGGCAAACCTTCGGTCAGTCTGGTGGAACCGGTTTCCTGCGTGCCCTGGCCTGTTCCCAGGTAGACGCCTTCGCTTCGATACGCCAACACCTTCCCGTTGATGCTGACCTTGTTGTCGTGATAACCGATCTTGTCACCCGGCAGACCAATCACCCGCTTGATCCAGTCTTCCTTGGGATGGTGCGGCGGATGGAACACCACCACGTCGCCACGCTGTGGATCGCCGATGCCAAGGAACTTCTTGTTGGTGATCGGCCAGCGCAGGCCGAAGGCAAACTTGTTGACCAGGATGAAATCGCCGGTCAGCAAGGTCGGCATCATCGAACTGGACGGGATCCGGAAGGGTTCCGCAACGAAGCTGCGCAATCCAAGGACCAGTGCAAGGACCGGGAAGAACGCCTTGGCGTAATCCACCACGACGGGTTCCTTGGGCTCTTCCAGCAAGCCGGCGGCGGCCTTGCGGCGCTTGGCCAGGAACAGTTTGTCGAGCAGCCAGATCAGGCCGCTCAACGCGGTCAACACGACCAGGATCGTTTCGAACCACACCATCATTGTGCGTACTCCATTCGTACCGGGTCGATTGCAATCACTTGTTGTCCATCTGCAGCACGGCGAGGAAGGCTTCCTGCGGAATCTCCACGTTGCCGACCTGCTTCATCCGCTTCTTGCCTGCCTTCTGTTTTTCCAGCAGCTTCTTCTTGCGCGAAGCGTCGCCTCCGTAGCACTTCGCCAGCACGTTCTTGCGCATCGCCTTCACGGTGGTGCGGGCGATGACCTGGGCGCCCACCGCAGCCTGGATCGCCACGTCGAACATCTGCCGCGGGATCAACTCCTTCATCTTCTCGGTGAGCTCGCGGCCACGGCGATCCGCATGCGAACGGTGCAAGATCAGCGACAGCGCATCGACCTTGTCCCCATTGATCAACGTATCCACGCGCACGAAGGGGCCAGCCTCGAACCGGACGAACTGGTAATCCAGCGACGCATAGCCACGACTCACCGATTTCAGCCGGTCGAAAAAGTCCAACACGACCTCGGCCATTGGCAGCTCGTAACTCACCTGGACTTGGCTCGCCATATAGGTGATCCCGACCTGCACGCCGCGTTTCTCCTCGCACAGCTTGATCACATTGCCGATGTAGTCCGGCGGCGTCAGGATATTCGCGCGGATGATCGGCTCGCGGATTTCCTGCACCTGGTTGATCGGCGGCAGCTTGGCCGGGTTGTCCATCTGCATGATGCTGCCGTCAGTCTTGAGAACTTCGTAGACGACGGTCGGCGCCGTGGAGATCAGATTCAAATCGTACTCGCGCTCCAGCCGCTCCTGCACGATCTCCATGTGCAGCATGCCGAGGAAGCCGCAGCGGAAGCCAAAGCCCATCGCCTCGGAACTCTCAGGTTCGAAACGCAGCGCCGCATCGTTCAAGCGCAACTTGTCCAGCGCCTCGCGCAGGTCCGGATAGTCCTCCGCATCGATCGGGAACAGGCCGGCGAACACGCGAGGCTGCATTTCCTGGAAGCCAGGCAGCGGATGCGGCGCCGGATCGGAGGCCAACGTGAGCGTGTCGCCCACCGGCGCACCGTGCACATCCTTGATGGATGCATTGATCCAGCCCACCTCGCCGGCGCCAAGCCTCGGCAAATCCTTGCGCTTGGGGGTGAAGACTCCGACCTTGTCGACCAAGTGGGTGCGCCCGGTGGTCATGACCAGAATCTTGGAGCCGGGCACGATTTCGCCCTGCATCACCCGCACCAGGCTGACCACGCCCAGGTAATTGTCGAACCACGAATCGATGATCAGCGCCTGCAGCTTGTCGGTGTCGCGCGGCTGCGGCGGCGGGATGCGCTTGACGATGGCCTCGAGCACGTCGACGACGTTGAGCCCGGTCTTGGCCGAGATCGCGACCGCAGCCTCGGCATCGATGCCGATCACCGCCTCGATCTCTTCCTTGACCTTGTCGATGTCGGCGGTGGGCAGGTCGATCTTGTTGAGCACCGGCACCACTTCCAGGCCTTGCTCCACTGCTGTGTAACAGTTGGCGACGGACTGCGCTTCAACGCCCTGCGCCGCGTCCACCACCAGCAGCGCGCCTTCGCAGGCCGCCAGCGAGCGGCTGACTTCGTAGCTGAAGTCGACGTGGCCGGGGGTGTCGATGAAATTCAGCTGGTAGGTGGTGCCATCCAGGGCGGTGTACGGCAAGGAGACCGACTGCGCCTTGATGGTGATGCCGCGCTCGCGCTCGATCGGGTTGCTGTCCAGCACCTGCGCTTCCATCTCGCGCTCCTCCAGGCCGCCGCAGAGCTGG
>JBKJOY010000057.1:0-4607 GCA_046595415.1 Thermomonas sp. | reverse complement strand
CACCCGCCTCCTGCTCGACTGCACTGATGCGCATCAGGACGGTACCGGCGGCCACGCGGGCATTGACGTCCACCTCCACCGACGTCACCCGGCCCGCCGTCTGCGCGCTCAGGTCTGCCTGGCGCACGGCTTCGATCACGCCATCCCAGCCGTGCCCGCTGGCCGTACCCGCAGGCGCGACCTCGAAGGTCGCCACGTCCGCCAATGGCGGCAGCGTGTTGGCCTCGCCGCCCTTGCCGCATGCCGCAAGGGCGAGCACCAGCACTGAAGCAAACAGCAGCGGCGAGCGTCTTTGCATCATTTGACTGCGCATCCCGACGACGTGAAACCCAGCTTTTCAAACAACATGCCCGCCGGGCAAAACCCGGTGAATGCGGACTGGAACAGGTTGAGACCAATGAACGCAGTCATCAGCCAGAACCACGGCGAAACAAACTGGGTCAAGGCGATGCTGATCAGGATCATGACGCCTGCAAAAGCCTGTACTGCGCGATCGGTGGTCATTGCGGTGCTCCTAAAAGATGGATTTGGGGGATGCATCGTTGGATCTGGATCGCGGCATCAAGGCGAACGCTTGACGTCCTTCAACCGCTCGATGCCGAGCAGGCCGAGGATGTATTTTTCGTAGATGGGTTCGGAGGTGCCGTGGCGCATCTTGTAGAGGAAGTATTTTTCGAAGGCCAACTTGGCCAGATGGACCCACTTGCCAACCTTGGTCCAGGTCACGTTGCGCGGCGGGATCTGCGGCAACGCCACGAACGCAACACCGGTATCGCCCATGTCGGCCAGGCAGACGGCGTTCCAGGTGCCTTCGAAGTCGGCGGGTTCGCCCTTCAGTTCGGCCTGAATGTTGCGGACGATCGTGGTGACCATCGACTCGATCATGAAGCCGGTCTTCGGCGCACCGGTGGGAATCGGTGTGACTTCGACCGGCGGAATTGCCACGCAGACGCCGGCAGAAAAGATCTTCGGGAATTTCGGGCTACGCTGGTGCTTGTCGACAATCACGAAGCCGCGCGGATTGCACAGGCCTTCCACTGCTGCGACGGCATCCACGCCCTTGAATGCCGGCAGCAGCATCGAGAACTTGAACGCCAGCGCATGCGAGTCCCCCGGCTGTCCCTTGCCATCATGCTCGACCACGGTCATCTCGCCATCGCGGACTTCCGACACTTTGCTGTTGACGATCCATTTGATGTGCCGCTGGCGCATCTCGCCTTCCATCAGGCCCTTGGAGTCACCGACACCGCCCAGGCCCATGTGACCGATGTACGGCTCGCTGGTGACGAAGGTCATTGGCACTTTGTCACGCAACTTGCGCTTGCGCAGATCGGCATCGAGGATCATCGCGAATTCATAGGCTGGCCCGAAGCAGCTGGCCCCTTGCACCGCGCCGACCACGATCGGACCAGGCGCCTTCAGGAATTCCTCGTAGGCCTGCCACGCATGCTGCGCATGTTCGGTGGTGCAGATCGACTGGGTGAATCCGCCTTGAGGGCCACTACCGGCAACTTCGTCGAATGCAAGCTTGGGCCCGGTGCAAATCAGCAAGTAGTCGTAATCGACCCGTTCACCGGAATACGTGATCACGGCATCGTTGGCGGCATCGATCGTTTCAACACCATCGCCGTTGAAGGTGATGCCATGCTTTCCGACGTGATCGGCGACCTTGAGAGTGATCTCCTCGGGCTTGCGCCAACCCACGGCGAGCCAGGGATTGGATGGCGTGAAGCCGAACAAGTCGCCCTTGCCCACCAATGTGATTTCGTGGTCCTTGCCGAGCGTGTCGCGTAATTCGTATGCCGCACTCATGCCACCCAATCCCGCGCCTACCACCACGATCCTGCTCATGACCTGATCTCCCTCGACCATCGCTTGCCTGATTCGGCACAGGCAGGTTGCCTTCGTTCCAGGGCCGCGCCATTGATCAAGGTCAACTCGCTCGATGCAGTGCCTGGTTGACAACATATTAGGCGTACCTTATATTAGTTTCAACTAATATCTTGAGACTCCTGACATGGCCACGCCTTTCACTGCCGCCGATCTGGTCGATGAAGCACGCGCGAAGATCCAGGAAGTCGCGCCTGGAACGTTCAAGACTGACCGCGGCAATGCCGTGCTGATCGACGTGCGCGAGCCCGCCGAATTCGACACCGGCCACATTCCCGGCGCCATCAACATCCCCCGTGGCGTGCTCGAGTTCCAAGTGGATGCCCATCCCGCGGTTGCACATGTCAGTGACGCGGCGCTCTCGCACAAGGATCGCCCGATCGTGGTGGTGTGTCGTACCGGGGGCCGCGCAGCATTGTCTGCAGTCAACCTGCAGCGGCTGGGCTTTGCCAACGTGCGTTCGATCGCCGGCGGCGTGGTTGCCTGGAGTGAAGCCGGCCTGCCACTGGTGGTACGGTAACCACATGGGCCAGGCACGCCGAAAAACCGCATCGCCCGCGATGGATCCCGAAGCGATGCGCGCGCATGCCGCTGATGCGTCGCGCCTGCTGAAGGCACTGGCCAACGAGAAGCGTTTGTTGCTGCTGTGCCTTCTGGCAGAAGGCGAGCGTTCGGTCGGCGAGCTCAACGCACGCCTGGACCTGAGCCAGTCAGCGCTGTCCCAGCACCTGGCCGTCCTCCGCGAGGACGGTCTGGTCACCACCCGGCGCGAAGCGCAATCGATCTACTACGGCCTGGCCCAAGGCCCGGCCCAGCAAGTGATCGCCACCCTGCACGGCATCTACTGCGGCGTTGGCGCCACGCCGCTTTGCGAATGATCCGACGCACTACCCCGCGAGCCAGCCAATGACCGATACCCTGCACATCCAGGCGTTCTTCCATGAAGGCACCGGTACCTGGAGTCACGTCGTGCATCGAGACGGGGATGCCGTGGTGATCGACCCGGTGCTGGACTACGACCCGAGATCCGGCAAGGTTGGCGTCGACAGCCTCCTCCTGGTGCAGGACTACATCGCGGGAAATAACCTGCGCGTGCATCACATCCTGGAAACCCATGCACATGCCGACCACCTGTCCTCAGCGCAAGTCCTGCGCGCCGCGACTGGCGCGTCCGTCGGCATTGGCGATGGCATCCGCACCGTGCAGGCACATTTCGCAGGTTTGTTCGAAATGGATCCAGGCGATCCCGCGCTGTGCAATGCCTTCGACGCCACCCATGCCGACGGCGACGTGATCGAGGCTGGCAGTCTGCGGATGACCGCGCTTGCACTTCCGGGCCACACCTCGGACAGCCTTGGCTACGCAATCGAAGGGCACGTGTTCATTGGCGACACCCTGTTCGCACCCGATGTCGGCTGTGCCCGCTGCGACTTCCCGGGTGGCAGCGTGGACGATCTGTATGCCTCGATCCAGTTTCTTTATGCGATGGATGATGCCACCGTACTGCACCTCTGCCACGACTATCCACCGCCGGGCCGTGAACGCCGCAGCGAAGTCAGTGTTGGCGAAAGCAAGCGCGACAACCGCATGCTGCGCGGCGACACCACGCTGGAAGACTTCGGAATGGCGCGGCGCGCGCGCGATGCGCAATTGCCAGCACCAGTCCTCCTGTATCCATCGCTGCAGGTGAACATCCGCGGTGGCCGCCTGCCGCCCGCCCGCGAAAACGGCCAGCGCTACTTGTGCACGCCCGTGCAGGGCGAGTTGCCCGCCGCGCTGGATTGATGCGGAAGCCTGTCGCTTGCCCAACGCGGGCACTGCTGGCACGGTGACGCCACCTCGCGCCGGATCCACACGCACCCATCATGCAAGTCGACCTCCTGCTCGCCGCACTGTTCTTCGTCGTCGCGGTCCTCTATTCCTCAGTAGGTCATGCGGGTGCCAGTGGTTACATCGCCGCGATGGCGTTGCTCGGTTTCGCTCCGGAACAGGTGCGCCCGACCGCACTCGCCCTGAACCTGCTGGTCGGCGGCATCGGCCTGTATCGCTGGTGGCGTGGCGGGCATGTGCGCTGGCGCAACGTGCTGCCCTTCGTAGTGGCATCGGCGCCGGCGGCGTTCCTGTCCGCGCAGATCAAATTGCCACGCGAAAGCTACGCCGTGTTGTTGGGCCTGGTCTTGCTGGTCGCTGCGATCGGCGTGTTCCACCACGCCTCGCGCGCCGAAACCGAAGATGCACAGAGTGCGGGACGCAATGTGCCGTGGCTGCCCGCGCTGCTGGTCGGCGCCAGCATCGGCGTGCTGTCTGGCCTGACTGGAACAGGTGGCGCCATCTTCCTGACGCCCCTGTTGCTGTTTGCACGCTGGATGCCGACCCGCGAAGCCAGCGGCACGTCGGTTGCCTTCGTCTGGATCAACTCGCTGACCGGATTGGCCGGCCTGCTCCACTCCGGGCAATCCTTGCCCGCGCAGTTGCCGATGTGGCTAGGCGTGGTCGCGGTCGGCGCGCTGATCGGCACCCAGATGGGCTTGCACTGGTTACCCGTTCGCGGCCTACGCAGGATGCTGGGAGTGGTGCTGCTGATTGCTGCAGGCAAGTTGTTGTTTGCGTGAGGTCGTTCCGGCGCGAGCCCACCTGATCCATACCACTGATGGCTATCCCTGCTTTGCGGCTGGTTTGGCATCTGGATCGCCATCCATTCGGAATTCCACTGGCAC
>JBKJOY010000246.1:0-2567 GCA_046595415.1 Thermomonas sp. | reverse complement strand
GTTCATGCGAATCATTCTCACGCCGTGGCGCTGGTCGAGCATTGATCCAGATCAGGTTCCAATCACGACAAACCCCCGGCATGGCCGGGGGTCGTCGAAGCACTCATTCAAACACCTGCGGTTACCGTGTTGGTGCGCAGTCCGGAGTGCCAGGTCAATCGATTGCTTGAACCTCGCCTGCAAGTGCTTTTTCGGAACGCGGTGCAATCCACAACCGCAACACGAACCAGCACAACGCCAGCGCACCGACACTGAAGATGGTGTCGCCCGGCACCCGCATCCACACGAGTAGCTGGATGATCGGGCGCTGCATGAAGTCGGCCGAACGTGCGTACGCATACCCGTGTTCAAGCGATGCCAGCAGCTGCATGGTGCCGATCGGCAGCAACGTCAGCAGGGCCATCAGGCACAGGCCGATATTGAGGCACCAGAACGACACCTTGAGTGCGCGCGTGTCCCACACCATCTGGCCACGCAAGCCGCGCAGGCAGAACAACGTCAGTGCAATGCCCAACATCCCGTACACGCCGAACAGCGCGGTATGGCCATGCAATGGCGTCAGGTTCAGGCCCTGCATGTAGTACAGCGACAGCGGCGGATTGATCAGGAAACCGAACAGGCCCGCGCCCACCAGGTTCCAGAACGACACCGCGATGAAGAACATCACCGGCCAGCGGTAACGCGCCATCCACGGCACCGACTTGCCGAGCTTCCATGTGTGGTATGCCTCGAAGCCGATGTAGGCCAGCGGCACCACTTCCAGCGCGCTGAAGCTCGCGCCCAACGCCACCACTGCGATCGGCGTACCGACGAAGTACAAGTGGTGCAGGGTGCCAAGCACGCCGCCGGCCATGAACACGATGGTCGCGAACAACACCGTAGCCGCCGCCGTCGACGTGTTGATCAGGCCCAGGCGGCGGAAGATCAATGCCATGACCGCGGTCGCGAACACTTCGAAGAAGCCTTCGACCCACAGGTGTACCAGCCACCAGCGCCAGTATTCGACTTCGGAGATATGGGTGTGTTCGCCCCACATCAGCGCAGCGCCGAAGAAGATCCCGATGGCCGCTGTGGAAGCGAACAGCAAGGCAATGATCGAACGCGAGGGACTCTCCGGCCCACGCAGGATCGGCCACAACGCACGCCCGACCAAGGTCACCCACAACAGCAGGCCGATGAACAGGTACCACTGCCAGAAGCGGCCCATGTCAGCGTATTCCCAGCCCTGGTGACCAAACCAGAAGTTGTACTGGAGGCCCAGCTTCTGCATCACCGCGAACCACTGTCCGGTAAACGAACCCACGACAATGATCAGCAAGGAGACGAACAGGAAGTTCACCCCGAAGCGTTGGAACTTCGGCTCATGCCCGGACAATGCCGGCGCGATGTACAAGCCGGTACCCAGCCACGCGACTGCGATCCACAACACCGCCAGTTGCGTATGCCAGGTGCGCGACAGCGAGTAGGGCAATACATCCGACAAAGGGAACCCATACGCCGTCTGGCCTTCGATCTGATAGTGCGCAGTGATCGCGCCCAACAGGATCTGCACCACGAACAGCGCCAGCACCACCCAGAAATATTTTGCGACTGCGCGCATCGACGGCGTGATCTTCAGCGTTGCGAACGGGTCGCTGGCTGGAATCTGATGGGGCTCTTCGCCACGCGCGTGGGTCACGGCGTGATGCCAGCCGAGGATCGCGATGCCGGCAATCAGGAACAGCACGCTGAAGGCGGACCACACCCACAGCGCCGGCGGCGGCGTGTTGCCCACCAGAGGCTCGTTCGGCCAGTTATTGGTGTAGGTCACCCTCTTGTCGGCCAGACCGTCCTTGGCCGCGGCAATGGTCTCACCGTCGCTGGCGCGCTCGGTGGTAGCGGCCCATGCCGTCCACCAGAAGAACGCGGTCAATGCGCGACGATGCTCGACGGTGTCGACCGTGCTTTGCTTCATCGCATAGGCGATACGCAGTTTGAGCGTGGACGGATCGTTACTGAACAGGCTTTCGTAGTGTGCGGCCACGTTCGAGACCGCCGCCACGCGATCCTGGGTCAGCGTGATCGTGCCGGTCTTCGGATCGTACGTATTGGCCCGCATCATCACCTGCAGGCGGCTGCGCAACGCGCCTTGTTGCTCGGCTGGCAGGTCGGCGTAGGTGGCCATCCCGCCATCCCGGCGCGCCCAGATGTCGAGCACGTCGGTGGCTTCGCGATGCAGCCAATCCGCGCTCCAGTCCGGCGCCACGTAACCGCCGTGGCCCCAGATCGAGCCCAACTGCATGCCGCCAATCGATTGCCAGACTTCGCGGCCGGTCTCGATGTCATCCTTGGTGAACACCAAGCTGCCATCTTCGGCCAGCACCTTTTCCGGAATCGGGGGCGCCGCGCGGAAGATTTCAGTACCAGCCCATAACAGGACTCCGAACGAAACCACCAGTAGCGCCAGCAAACCCAACCAGAGCTTCTTCGTATTGCCCATGCACCTTCTCCCATTGGTCGCCGGCATCTTCATGCCGCGCGCGCTGGCGCACCCTGATTCAGATCAAGTCGAGATGGAATCGTGGGCA
>JBKJOY010000078.1:0-4161 GCA_046595415.1 Thermomonas sp. | reverse complement strand
TCCAGCACGCCGTCGATGCGGTAGCGCACTTTCAACCGATTCTCGAACGGTTCGATGTGGATGTCCGACGCGCGCAGTTCCACCGCGCGCTGGATCACCAGGTTGACCAGCCGGATGACCGGCGCTTCCGAAGCCAGGTCACGCAGGTGCTCGACATCGTCGAAGCCTTCCTCGCCCTCGGCGGTATCCACGATGCCTTCCATCGCGCTGCGGCCCTGGCCATGCCAGCGTTCGATCAGCTCATCGATCTCCGAGCGCAATGCCACCGCCGGGCGCACGTCACGTGCCGTCGCCAGCCGCACCGCATCCAGGACGTAATCATCCTGCGGATCCGCCAGCAAGACGTCCACCGCGCGCTCATCGGTCGCCACCGCCACGACATGGAACTGCTTCATGAACTTGACGCCCAGGGCCACATCCTCCGGCGGAAGCTCCGGCACATCTCGGGCGCTGCGCAGCGGCAGGTTCAGTTCCGATGCGCAGGCTTCGGCATGGTCGCGCTCCGACACCAGGCCCAGGCGGCCGAGCAGGGCCAGCAGGCTGCCGCCGTCCTGTTCCTGCAGGCGGCGCGCCCGGATCAGGTCGGGCTCCTTTAGTTTGCCGCGCTGCAGCAACGCTGAAACGATGCGCTCATCGGCGCTGGTGGGGATTGGGTCGGACAGGACTGCGCTCATGGATGCCGGATCTGGCGGTGCTTATGCGGAACCGGGAGCCTAGCAGGCGGGCCGGAACCGTGCTTCTGCAGCCCAATGTCCGGATCGCCCCCGACTCTGCGTAATACTAGGCTGGGTGCCGCCTGTCCGCGGCCAATACGGGGGGAACCACCATGCTTCGTCGTACTGCTTTTCTCACCTTGACCAGTCTTGCCCTGGCTACTGGCAGCTTCGTCGCCAGTGCAGCCGATCACACATATAGCAATAGTGGTGTCATCGCTATCAACGATGCGGTACCGGCCACGCCATATCCATCCAACATCCCGGTCGCCGGGCTGAGCGGGCTGGTCAACAATGTTCGGGTCACCCTGAACGGTTTTTCGCATACGTATTCCGATGACCTCGTGATCGTGGTGGTCTCCCCCAGCGGGCAAAAGGTTGCCTTGATCGACCAAGTGGGTGGTTCAGCCGACTACACGGGCGGAAACTACACCTTTACCGACAGCGCCACGGGCATCGTGTCCGGCAGCCCGATCCTGCCCGGCAGCTACAAGGCCAGCGGCGGCTCGGTCAGCGCCAATGCCCCCGCGCCGGCGGGGCCTTACAGTGCGAGCATGGCAACTCTGGATGGTGCGGGGAACGGCACTTGGTCCCTTTACGTGACCGATCAGGCCGGCGCCGATGTGGGCCAGATCGCCGGTGGCTGGACATTGACCTTGGCGGATGCCACCACCTGCGCCAGCGAAGGCTACATCGGCGCCAAACTGACCTGGTGCCAGAACATCTGCGAGAACGGCCTGACCGGCCAAGTCCTTGATACCTGGATCCATCGCTGGATCGATCGTTACCGCGTCCTGCCGTATTGCGTGGGTGGTTCCACACCGCCACCGCCACCGCCGCCCCCACCACCGCCACCGCCACCGGGTGACTGATTTCGTAAGCAACCTCGACAAAAAAGCCGGCGCAAGCCGGTCTTTTTGTGTGCTCAGGTAATTCGCTCTCCGAGTAACCGCATCAACGGACGGTGCTGATGTGCTCGTCGGTGCTGCCGGGGATTGGGTCGGACAGGACTGCGCTCACGGGAAGCCGCATCAGGTAGTGCTACCCCGAATGGGGAGGGTAGCAGGCAGGTAGCGGGGGCGTCAGGCCGAATGCGGACAGATGTTGGCCGGAGTGCGAATGCTCCAGCGTTGAGCTCGTACTGAGCGTTCGGCGGTCGGTATCGCATGAGGTCACGCGCCGGAAGCTTGTCGTTTCGTGCTGATTCAGGCGCGATGCCACTACTGCGCACCAGCCGTTGCCAAAGGCTCCCAGGAAGAGATGAGTGAGATCGTCAGTCTGTTGAAGCAATCATGATTGATTTGGCCGGGTTCCGGCGCGTTGTCCGTTTAGAGCAATGAAAGCAATCACAGCCTTCAATTAGGGGAGAAGCAGTAATGAAAAAGAGATCAATGTTGCTGGGGCAGATCGCACTCTTGACGCTTGTATCAGGGCTTGCACACAGCGAAGAAATCAAAGCCTCTCGTACGATCCGAAGTGTAGACATGGCTACGGCCGGCATAGGTGGCATCGACACAGGCGCGGGCACGATCGTCTTGAGCGGGGTCACTGGCTCCGTGAAGAAGGCCTATCTGTACTGGCACGGCATGAATAACGGCGGGGGCGCTTACAACAAGCCCACCGTGACCTTCAAGGGCCAATCCGTTAGCGGTACCTCTCTAGGAATCTCGGGCACCAATTGTTGGGGTTCCGGACAAAGCCAGGCATACGAGGCAGATGTCACTTCGCTGGTTACCGGTGATGGCAATTTTGCATTGAGCGGACTGGCCGGCGGTGCCAATGAGCACGCGAATGGTGCCTCGCTAGCTGTGTTCTATAACGACGCTGATTCAACCAACAATCGTGATTTCGTGGTTTACACCGGAAATGATTCAATCACCGACGGATCAGGTTTCGGCGACCCGGACGGCTGGCACGCGGTACTGCCGGGCATTAACTACACAGGTGGCGCCGTGTCGGCGACGATGCATATCGCAGATGGCCAGTCCGCAGGAGACATGCCGCTGAGCTTCTCGACAGCGGGTGGACTGGTGACCATTGCCGATACCAGCACACTGTATGACGGGTTGTCCGTCCCATCGGGTGGCGTGCAGAGGCAGGGTAACAACCTGTATGACGTCCATAGGTTCGACATCACTCCGGCATTCGGCGCGAATGGGACGAAGACCTTGACGGTCGATGCGCCTGTCGGTGGAGACTGCCTGGCACTCGTCAATATGACGGTGAGCCTCAAGCCGGGTGATGCTCCGGAAGTGGGCGGTACAAACGCGACATGCGCTGAGGAAGGCTACATCGGCGCCAAGCTGACCTGGTGCAAGAATATCTGCGAGAACGGCTTGACCGGCCAAGTGCTGGATACCTGGATCCACCGCTGGATTGATCGTTACCGCACCCTGCCGAATTGCGCGATTGGTTCCACACAGCCGCCGCCGTAAGCTTGATCCTTCCAACATCCGTAATCTTAGAAAGCCGGCGCAAGCCGGCTTTCTTCATGGCGTCCCACCGCGTTTTGCAACGCGGCGGCAAGTAATCCTATCCCAGCCAAACCCGCGCGTTGCGGAACATCCGCAGCCACGGAGATGCATCTGGCCAGTCCTGCGGCGCCCAGCTGAAATTGGCGCTGCGCAAGGTACGTTCTGCGTGCGGCATCAGGATGGTCGCGCGGCCGTCGCGGCTGGTCACCCCGGCGATACCGTCGGGGGAGCCATTCGGGTTGGCGGGATACGCTTCCGCCACCCGACCATCACCGGTAACGTAACGCAGGCTGATATCAACCGCGGACTGGTCGATGCCGTTTGCGAACACGGCGCGGCCTTCGCCATGCGCGACTGCCACTGGAATGCGTGAGCCTTCCATGCCGCGCAGGAACAGCGAGGGCGACTGGGCGACTTCCAGCAATGCCAAGCGCGCTTCGTACTGCTCGCTCAGGTTGCGTTGGAACGTCGGCCAATGTTCCGCGCCGGGGATGATGTCGCGCAGCTGCGCCATCATCTGGCAGCCGTTGCAAATACCCAGCGAGAACGTGTCGGCGCGTTCGAAGAAGGCGGCAAACGCATCGCGCAACCCATTGCGCTCCAGGATGCTGGTCGCCCAGCCACGGCCGGCGCCGAGCACGTCGCCATAACTGAAACCACCACAGGCCACCAAACCGCTGAAATCGCGCAGGTCGCAGCGACCGGCGATCAGGTCGCTCATGTGCAAGTCGAAGGCATCGAAGCCAGCCCGATCGAACGCAACCGCGGTCTCGATCTGGCTGTTGACGCCCTGCTCGCGCAGGATCGCGACCTTCGGCCGTGCGCCCGTTGAAATAAATGGGGCTGCAACATTCTCCGCAGCGTCGAACGTCAGCACCGGCGTCATCGGCGGCGCATCGAAACGACGCGTGCCGTCGCGCTCCTGGTCGGCACATTCCGGGTTGTCGCGCAGGCGTTGCAGCGCATGGCTGGTC
>JBKJOY010000003.1:0-3741 GCA_046595415.1 Thermomonas sp. | reverse complement strand
TCGCGAACAGTTGCCACGACGGCGGCGTTGCCATGACAAACGATAGCGCAGCACAGATCGCCGCCACGCCCAGGCAGGTACCGGCGATCATCAACAAGGCCTTGGGCCGCGTGTAGAAGACGGCCATCAACAGCACGGCGCCCATGGCGTAGTTGAAGAGGATATCGCCTGCCCAGATGAATACCGCATGCAGCGCGCCGATCACTGCCAGCGCCAGCGTGCGGCGTACATACGGGCCAAGGAACGCGCGCCCTGCCTGCTCCGCGCGGCCCAGCATGACCGCGAAACCCATGCCGAACAGCAGGGAGAACATCGTCCAGAATTTGCCTTTCACGAATACATGGACGAACCAGCCGGCCCAGTAGTCGCTACCAGCGACGCCCGCCGGCAGACCGAGACCAATGTCTGCTATCGGTCGATTGAAGAACTCCACGTTCATCATGAAAATGCCGAGCAGGGCAAATCCGCGGATCACATCGAGCGTCTGTATGCGCTCGTGGCTTTGTATCGGGCGCCAGGTAGCGGTCATGGCTTGCATGGGTAACGTCTCGCGGTTGATTTACTGTATTAGATAACTATTACACTAAATCAACATCCGCCAAAAGTAACGGGAGAGGATCGCAAGACACCAGCGTCCCGTCTGCAGGCCAGACGCAAAGGCCCGAAAACCGGGCCGTTGCAGGGGAATCAATCACGCGACCGTCAGTGATCGTGGCCGCCATCACCATGCACATGGCCGTGTTCGAGCTCAACGGCGCTGGCTTCACGCACCTCGACGATCTCGATGTCGAAGTCCAGGTCCTTGCCGGCCATCGGATGGTTGAGGTCGATGTCGACCACGCTCATCCCGACCTTTTCGATGGTCACCGCGCGCGGGCCGAACTTGGTCTGCAACACCACCTGCATGCCCGCTTCGAGTTTCTGGTCACCCAGATGCTTCTTCGGGATGCGCTGGGTCATGCCTTCACGCTTCTCGCCGTAGGCATCCGCCGCCAACACGCTGGTCTTGAAGCTGTCGCCTTCCTCGCGGCCTTCCATGGCGGTTTCCAGTCCGGGGATGATGTGGCCGTGACCGAACAGGATCGCCAGCGGCTGGCCGTTGTCCTTGGAATTCTCCACCGACTCGGCACCCGTTTCGGCAACGGCATAGTGGAAACGGACGACGCGGTCTTTCTCGATCTTCATGGGAACCCTTTGACGATTGGATTTTGGACGATTGGATGATGGAATCCGGGTGGCGCTTGCCGATGCGATGCGATGCGGCAACACTGCGCGCTATATGGAACCAGCCAACCGCATGCGGCGACCGGACCCGCATTATCGATGCTATGCCGCGCTGACGCTATCGGCGGCCATGTTGCTGGCCGGTTGTGGCGGAGGCCATCACGCCCGCGAGACGCGCCCCTCGATTGCAGCCAGCGCGACCTGGCCGCAGATCACCCCAACCGACCCGGCAAGCGCCAATGCGGTGCTGATGCGCGCCATCAGCCTGGTCGGCACACCGTATCGCTACGGCGGCAACACGCCTGAAGGCGGTTTCGACTGCAGCGGGCTGGTCAACTACGTCTATCGCGACATGCTCGACCTGCGCCTGCCGCGCACTTCCCGCGACCTCGCAGCGGTCCAGGGGCCACGCATCGCGCCGGCGCAGCTGGCCAGTGGCGACCTGGTGTTCTTCGGGAATGACGGCCAAGTCAGCCATGTCGGCATCTATGTGGGTGAAGGGCGCTTCGTCCATGCCCCGAATACCGGCGGAACGGTGCGTCTGGATCGCCTCGACGGAAGTTGGTGGCGGGACCACTACAGCGGCGCCCGCCGGTTGTTGAATTGATTCAACAACTTGGCTAAACCCAATGCGGAGAGGCATCCTCACAAAAATGAATTGGTGAATATTCACTTTTTGTGACCGGTCTGCGCATTCATTCACGTGCAGATAACGAAATTTGAACCCTTCACGAGGCTTGCACGGGCATAGTCGCCCCTGATTCGCAAAAAGTGATGACCGCGTGACGACAGCAACCCTGCTCCACGGCCAATCTACCGCTCGCTCCGCGCGTCGGGGTTTTCGCCTTCTACTCGTCGCGGCGCTCGCCACCGGGTCGCTGCCGGCCTTGGCGATGAACCCCGCAGTGCAGCCCGTTTCAACCGAATCCAGCGCCATCCAGGCAGCCGCCGTCCAGACCGTGACCAAGGCGCCGGTGTCCGCAGCAACTGCAGACGCACTCAAGATCGTCGCGCCGGTGAATCTTTCCAGCCCCGACAACGCTCCCTTGGTCGCCCAACTCGCCGTGCTGCAACAGGCGCAGCTCGCACCCAGCACCTCCGCACGCCTCAAAACGGTGCTGCAGCGTGCCTTCGCCCTGCTCGGCACGCCTTACCGTTGGGGTGGCAGCAGCCCGGACAATGGCTTCGACTGCAGTGGCTTGGTGGGCTATGTGTTCCGCACCATCGGCATCGACCTGCCACGCGTCTCGCGTGCCATGGCCAACGAAGGCACCCCGATCACCGACCGCAGCGCGCTGGCGGAGGGCGACCTGGTGTTCTTCGGGCGCCGTGGCCGCGTCGACCATGTCGGCATCTACATTGGTGATGGCAAGTTCCTGCATGCGCCGCGTACCGGCCGTGACGTCACTGTTTCCGCGCTCAACGATGGCTATTGGAGCCAGAAGTACATGGAAGCCCGCCGGATCGCGATCGGCAGCTGAACGTTGCGACCGATGTGCATGACGCCGCCAGAGGGCGGCGCCTTCGTTTGCAGCAACCGGTTTCCAGCTCGCGGACATTACGCAGGCTCCGCATCTGCCTCGCGATAGCGCGCCACGGTGTTTTCGATGTCCTTGCTCAGGGCCATGACCTTGGTCGCGTACTCGGACAGTCTCTGGTCCTCGTCACTGACGGGCGTCCACGTGGGCACCTGCACCGGCTTGCCGGCCTCATCCAGTGCCACGAACACGATCACGCAATGCGTGCACAGGCGGCCGCCGCCGTCCTTCATCGGATCACGTGCATGCACGTCCACCGCGAAATGCATCGAGCTCGTGCCGGTATAGACCAGGGTGGTCTGGACAGTGACCAGATCGCTGATACCGATCGGCGACACGAACCGGATCCCGCCCACTGCCACGGTCACGGCGTAGCGCCCGCTCCAACCGACCGCCGCAGCGTAGCCGGCTTGATCAATCCACTTCATCACGATCCCGCCGTGGACCTTGCCGCCATAGTTGACGTCGGCTGGTTCGGCCAGGAAACGCATGGTCAATTCGCGTTGGTGCCCACTCATGCCCGGCTTCTCATTTCGAAATTCTAGTGGATGGAAGGATGCGGTCTTTGCGCTTGCACGGACGTGCGGCTGGGGCGATCCTGCCGCATCGGGACAATTAGGAACGCACTCATGGGACGCACCATACTCGGCGCACTGGCAGGCGTCATGATGGCTTTCATCAAGTGATGGTGAATGCAGTTGCCTCCGCACCCGACTTGGGTGACGGCGGCCGGCCTGCTGCCCATGCCCGATGTGCTGGCAGGGGCTGCGAAGGTGGGCGCGATGCGCAAGCCTTGGCACAAGCATCATGAGCCAGCCAGCCGGTTATCACGACAAACTCAACCACGACCTGCTGGACCGCCTGCCCACCGACGCACGGCGCGTGCTTGAAGTCGGCTGTGGGAGTGGCGCACTGGCCCGGGCCTATCGCCTGCGCAACCCCGGGGTGCACTACACCGGTGTGGAGGTGGTGGAGGCTG
>JBKJOY010000404.1:0-3733 GCA_046595415.1 Thermomonas sp. | reverse complement strand
TCCAGCACGCTCAGGTTTTTCAGCCGCGCCAGTGTCGAGCCATTGCGTTTCCACCAGGCCTCTGCCGCTTGTCCACCGTACCCAACCACCACCAGCTGCTGCGTGCGTGCACTGGCTTTGCGCAGGCGGGTTTCGTCCGGTTGGCCCAGCTCGATCCATTGTTCGATCGCGCCGGTGTAGTCGCGCCGCCAGAGTGCCGGCTCGTCCTCATCGCTGAGGCCGCGGCCGAATTCGAGCCGCTCATCGGCATGCAGCGCGAACGCCAGCAAACGCACCAACAGGCGCGCATCGGTTTCGGAAGGATGCTGGGCCAGGGTCAATGCATGGCTGGCGTAGTAATGGCGATCGAGGTCGGTGACCTGCAACTCGGCCTTGAGAATGGTGGCCTTGGCGGCCATGGGCGATTCCTGGCCGACAGGCTTTGTGGAGACCGCCCATTGTACCGGCAGCCGCCTACTGGCGGACTTGCGGACGTATGCTGGCGGCCTGCCGACGAGGTGCCCGATGGCCGAACACGAATACGACCCGGACGACAATTTTGGCCACACCTTCCACTTGCAGGATGGCGTGGACGAGGACGCGGCGCTGGAAGTCGTGGCGTGGCAGTTCCTGTTGCTGGTCAACCCGGATGACGAAGACGCCGCCCAGGAACAACTCGCGACATTCCTGCAAGCGCTCGAGGACCAGGGCGACGGTGTCGATACCGCCGCGTTGCTGCGCGAGGTGATCGACTGGAAGGCGGGCTTCTGCGTGCAGGAGGACGACGCGCAGACCTTGATGGAGGCCGTTGACGAACTGGTGTCGCGCTGGCAAGTGCGCATCGACTGGGGACTGGACGATGACGGCAACGTCAGCGAACACGATCCGGCCGACCTGTTGCACTCCGCCTACACGCAGCTGCGCGCGCACCACTACAGTCTGTGGACGGTTGAAACCGGCGAGCACACCTTGGCCGGTTGGATCATCCGCGAGCGCGACGAGGAGCCGATGCAGCTCGTGGCGGCGGCACTGGGCATGCATTCGCGCGTCGGCGTCGGCTGACCGGCCAAGATGTGGAGCCGGTGCGGCTCGTGGCGGCTGCGCTGGGCATGCATTCGCGCGTCGGCGTCGGCTGATCGGCCAAAACGAAACAGGCCGGCATGCGCCGGCCCGTCCGATAGTGCGGATCCCACATCGCGCCCGATCAATCGACCAGGTTGCGGCCGTGGTAGAGCTCTTCGATCTCGCGCTTGAGCCGCGCCTCGATCTTCATCCGATCCTTGAATGACAGGTTCTTCGCTTTCTCCTCGAACAGATACGTGTCGAGGTTGAAGTCCTTCATGTGCATCTTGGTGTGGAAGATGTTTTCCTGATAAACGTTGACGTCGAGCATCTCGTAGCGCGACCGCACATTCTTCGCCAGGTAATCCTGGATCGAGTTGATCTTGTGGTCGATGAAATGCTTGCGGCCCTTCACGTCACGGGTGAAGCCACGCACGCGGTAATCCATCACCACGACGTCGCTTTCCAGCGACTCGATCAGATAGTTCAACGCCTTCAACGGTGAAATCACGCCGCAGGTGGACACGTCGATATCCGCACGGAACGTGGCGATGCCGTTGTCCGGATGGGTTTCCGGATAGGTGTGCACGGTGATATGCGACTTGTCCAGATGCGCAACCACCGCATCGGAGATCACGCCCTTGGCGTCGGCACGATCGATCACCGGTTGCTCCGAGATCAGGATCGTCACCGAAGCGCCTTGGGGATCGTAATCCTGGCGGGCGATGTTGAGGATGTTGGCGCCAATGATCTCCGCCACATCCGTCAGGATCTGGGTGAGGCGATCGGCGTTGTATTCCTCGTCGATGTATTCGATGTAACGCCGGCGTTCGTCTTCAGACGCGGCGTAGCACACGTCATAGATGTTGAACGACAGCGACTTGGTGAGGTTATTGAAGCCCTGGAGCTTCAGGCGCGGCAAAGGCTTGACCACTTCGGGCGTTTCCAGAAACACGACAGGGACGCGATTATGCGTCAAAGTTCGTGACGGTGTGTCGACGCTGCCTCTGGAAGGGGTTTGCCGGTGGCGCTGGTTCCGCCTAAGCTGGGACCAATGTCACATATCCCTACCCAGAGCTCCACGTTCGCCAAACCGGCGCTTGCGAAAGTCCTCAATCAGCTCGATGCGGACGCGGGCACGATCGAGCGCTTCATCGCCCATTGCCATCGTCGACGCTATCCGGCGCGTGCCGACGTGTTCCGCCCAGGCGATCCGGCCGGCACCTTGTATTACATCTTGTCTGGCTCGGTGAGCATCATTGCCGGCGAAGACGAAGGTCGCGAGTTGGTGCTGGGCTACATCGGACCGGGCGAATTCGTCGGCGAGATGGGCTTGTTCGTGGAGACCGAACGCCGCGGCGTTGCCCTGCGCACCCGCACCGCCTGCGAACTGGCGGAAATCAGCTATGAGCGTCTGCAGGCGCTGCTGACCATCCAGTCCAGCGATGCGGCGCGCCTGCTTTATTCGATCGGGGCGCAGATCAGCCAGCGCCTGCTGCACACCAGCCGCAAGGCCGGCCACCTGGCTTTCCTCGACGTCAGCGACCGCATCTATCGCACCCTGTTCGATCTGTCCCGCGAGCCAGAGGCGATGACCCATCCTGACGGCACCCAGTTGCGTGTTTCCCGGCAGGAGCTGGCGCGCTTGGTCGGCTGTTCGCGCGAAATGGCCGGTCGCGTGCTCAAAAAGCTGCAGGAAGACGGCAAGCTGCACGCCCGTGGCAAGACCGTCGTGGTGTATGGCACACGCTGAAGGAGTCGTTGCACGATGAGCCGCGCGTTCTCGACCGGCTATTCCCCGTTGGCATGCGACCTGCGCAATGCGGTGCATGCCGATGCCGATGACGTCGCTCGGCTTTTATGCGAGCTTGGCTATCCGTGCGAACTCGACGAGGCGCTTGAACGCATCAACGTCATCGCCAGCAACGACCGCCAGGTGCTGGTGGTGGCGCGCCGTGATGGCGCAGTGTGCGGGCTGATCGCGCTGGATTTCATGTACTACCTGCCGTTGGGCACCACCACCTGCCGGGTCACCGCACTGGTGGTGACGCCGACCGCGCAGGGTCTCGGCATTGGCCGGGCCTTGTTGAAAGAAGCGGAACGCCGCGCCCGCACCGGCGGCGCCTCCCGCATCGAACTCACCAGCGGTGCACAGCGCACTGAAGCGCATGCGTTCTATCGGGCTTGCGGCTACAAGGACAGCTCGGTGCGTTTCGTCAAGCAACTTGGGGGGGCGTAAGGCATCCGGGGTGGAAGCGCTTACCGTCACGAACCCTCAGTTACACAGGATCGCCGCCTCTTCCAGGGCATCCCCAATTGAGAATCTGTGTCCCGGCCGGCAACACGCGCCGGAACATCGCCACGCTCGACGTCTTCGGATTCACCACAACGGGGTTTTGCGCAGCTTGCAACAACGGTAGGTCGGCGCTGCTATCGGAATAGGCGACCGTGACTGGTTGGGTATAACCCGCATCACGCAACATCGTCATCTTCATGTGGCTGTGGCAATGCCGAATGGCGCCGATCGCCCCGAACTTGGGACCGACGAGGGTACCGACCACCGGCACATCCTCGTGGGCGACGAACGCCAGAGTTGGCGCGAGCGATCCTGGCGTTCGTCGCCCACGAGGATGTACCGGTGGTCGGTACCCTCGTCGGTCCCAAGTTCGGCGCGATCGGCGCCATACGGCAT
>JBKJOY010000084.1:0-7528 GCA_046595415.1 Thermomonas sp. | reverse complement strand
TGTGCGGATGGGTGCCGTGGCAACTCCCACTCAAGTCGGCAGTATTGGTATCTGCGCAACGGCGCTGTCCAACGACAACGCGCGCGATGTACAGATGAGTATGGGTCGGGTATCCATCTCGCGTGCCACGCGCGCAAGTTGCGCGGGTCTGGGGAATTAAGGTGGCAACGATGATTATTGGCAAGCGTAGGCGCGAATCCGGCATTGGATTGGTTGAAGTGATGATCGCGCTGTTGATCCTCGCTGTTGGGTTGCTCGGCGTCGCGGCGTTGCAAGCTGTGACCCTAAAGAACGTGGGTAGCTCCGCGGAACGCACCCAGGCAATGATTCAGGCCTATTCCGTGCTCGACACCATGCGCCTGCAGAAACCAGCGGCTGCTGCGGGGAGCCTAAACACCGCCAGCAATGGGTACCAGTGCTCCACAGCGACCGCATTGGGAACGCCCGGCACAGTTGCAGGCTGGCTGGCGGATTTGCGCATGACGGTCGGCCCCTCGGCGTGCGGCAAGTTGAATTGCTCGGCTGATGCAGGCGGTAACACCAACTGTGATGTTGGTGTGCGCTGGAATGATGAACGTGCCACCGGTGGCGCGTCCCAGGAAGAAGTCAAGGTCAGCACACGTCTATGAAAACGAATCGCCAGATGACAGAGATGAAGCGTGCAAGCAGGCAGTCCGGCTTCACGTTGGTGGAGCTGATGATCGCGCTGGTGCTCGGTTTGCTGGTGGTGTCCGCTGCCGGCGCCATCTTCCTGTCGAACCAGCGCGTGTACGGGATGACCGAAACCACTGGGCGCATCCAGGAGAACCAACGCGCGTCCTTCGAGATAATGGCCCGTGATATCCGCGAGGCTGGCGGCAGCCCGTGCAATACGCAGCAGCCTCCGGTGGTGATGTTGAGTAATTCATCAGCGGCATTCTGGACCACGTACGCGAATGGCCTGGGTGCCACGGAAGGCGGTGCCAGTCCGGACTCGATAGACCTGTACTCCGGGGGTGAAGCGGGTATCCAGATCCTCGAGCATGACAATCCGGCGGCTGTATTGGCGGTCAGTTCCGTGGCGGGCGTGGTGGATGGTGACGTCCTGATGGCGTGCAACGTGGATACGTCCATCGTGTTCAGCGTCACCGCAATCCCAGGCTCGGGCAAGACCCTGCAGCACAACTCGACCAGTAATTACTGCCAGGAGTTCCAATACAAGAAGCCGGAAGTCTGCACCGGTGCTTCAGGAAAATTCGGTTATTGCTTCAAGAAGGCAGCAGGCAAGAACTTTGGTCCCGGCTGCACGGGTCAAGGCAAGGGTCCGGCAATCGTCGTCAGGCCCAGCGCGATCCGTTGGGAGGTCAAGTCCAACGGACGCGGAAGCAACTCGCTGTACCGTTCCGTGTATGGCACCACCAAGGATGGGCTCAGTGCCACCGCGAGATCTGAAGGGGAAGTCGCCGAGGGTGTCAGCGACCTTCAATTCACATATCAGAGCCGTGGGTCCGCCACCTACCAGAACGCCAACGCGGTCGCCGACTGGCATGATGTCATTGCAGTCCAGATGGTGGTGAAGATGGTGGGTGCACGTGGCGCGCAGAGCGCCGCGTATATGAAAGGCACGGGCGGCGCTGCGCTGGAGCGGACACTTACCAATACCATCGCCATTCGCAACAAGCAGGGCGTGCTATGAGCCACAAGAAGTTAAGTGGGGTGCCGGCCATGAAGCAATCGGGCGCTGCATTACTGGTGGTGTTGATGCTGTTGCTGATCATCACGCTGCTGGGCCTGGCTTCGATGCGCGGGGGCTTGCTCCAGGAACGCATGGCAAGCGCGACCATCCAGCGAGGCAAGGCCTTCCAGGCCGCTGAATCCGCGCTCCGCCAAGGCGAAGAATTCGTCGTCAGCAACAAGCCGACCATCCCCAGCGCCGGTTGTAGCGCCGGGGTTTGTGCGGAGACCACTGGCGGATCAGTTCCCGTCTGGATGGGTAGTTCGTTTTGGAGCTCGGGCCAGGCCAAAACCGCCTCCGCGCCGGCCTCGGACGTGGCTGCCAAGTTTGTTGTTGAGTCGTATGGACTCTCTGTGGACAGGAATGCAGTGAACTCTCTTGATCCGCGCGCATCGTCCTCAGGGACGGATGCGGAGGTCTACCGAGTCGTCGCACGCGGTGAATCTGCGAGTGGTAGTGAAGTGTTGCTGCAATCCATATATCGCGTGAAGCGTTGAAGGACGTCATTATGAACAAGCTCATGACCCGTGCATCACAATCCCTCGGGCGTCTGGCGCTCGGTCTTGCCGTTGCCATCGGGGCAACCTCGGTGCAGGCCGCGGTCAGCTTCCCGAACTATCCGTTGCAAACGGGTTCCGGGTTAGTGCCGCCCAACATGATGTTCATCCTCGATAACTCGGGCTCGATGGCGTCCGATTTTATGTCGACAACCAGCGCCGGGACGATCGGGCCAGTGGACCTGGGTGTGCTGACGACAGTCAAGAACTCGATCGCCTATGACCCCAATGTCAAATACAAGGCCTGGGATACGGTAGACAGCGCCGGCGCTGCTTCAGTGATGACGGGTGGCACCACATACACCTCGGTCTATTCCAGCACCACCCAGGCGAGCGGGACCACCGAGTCACTGGCGGGTTCCAAGCGCAGCCATTACTACCTGCTGCGTACAGCAAACCTGGATCCAAATCTGTCGACCAGTTACGACCGATACCGCATCAGTTCTACTGGAAGCTTCCTCAAATCTTCTGTTTCAAGCACCAATACCGATCTGGTACAGAATGGTCTTGCTGGCAATGCAGGTACGGGTCAAAGCTTCACCGTAACGCTCCCGGCCACGGCCGGTGCAGTGAACGTCAACGTGCTGCCGGACAATGCCAGTGGGAGTGGCGACGTCGACCTCTATGTGAGCCTGGATGCCATCCCAACGACCAGTAGTTATCAGTGCGCCAGCGAAGGCCCATCCATCACCGAAAGTTGCACGTTGCAGGCAGTCGGTGGCGAAAAAGTCAATGTGTACCTGTCCGGTTACTCCAACTATTCCAACGTGCGCCTGACGATTAATTCCAATCGCATGGGAACAGAATCCACCCTCACGACGACCGCAGCCCAGTTGACCAACATCGCGACGTGGTACTCGTATCACCGCACGCGCATGAAAGTGGCCAAGGGCGGTGCGGCCGCTGCATTCGTGGGAATTGGCGCCGGTTACCGACTCGGTTTCGACACAATCAACGATAGCGCGGGCAATGCAAATACGACCATTGTCTCGAAGATTCCAGTCAACACCAACGCAGGCAGTTTTGAAGGAGCCAACAAGAAGAGCTGGTTTGACTCGCTGATGAGCCAAAATGCACGGGGGGCGACGCCGTTGCGCAGCGGGTTAAAGCGTACGGGCGAGTACTTCCGCACCGCAGAGCCGTGGACAGACGGGACCGGAACCGCTGAGCAATCCTGCCGTGCCAGTTACACCGTGCTGACCACGGACGGCTACTGGAATGGCGATGCCAATTTCACCATCGACAATGGCGATGTAGATGGCGATGGGTATGCCAATACGCTGGCGGACGTGGCCGCGTATTACTGGAAGACCGATCTGCGCCCAACGGTGGACAACAACGTACCTACCAATGCCACTGATCCGGCTGATTGGCAGCACATGGCGATGTTCAGCGTGTCGATCGGCCAGCAGGGCAGCCTGCCGATCACCACGCCCCCGCCATCCGTCTGGCCGGATCCGACAGACCAGGAAGATAACGAGCGCATTGACGATCTGTGGCATGCCGCAGTGAATGGTCGTGGTCCTAACTTGATCGTCGCCAGCCAGTCCGATAGCTTCAAGAACGCGCTGGTAGCTGCCTTGAATACCGTGAAGGAACAACGCGCTTCAGGTTCCAACATCACCGCCAATGGCAACTCGCTCAATAACGGCGCGCAGATCTTCCAGGCGCTGTACAGCATGCCATCGTGGACAGGTGACGTGCTGGCTTACGCCATCACCGCCTCTGGTATCTCCAGCACGCCGCAGTGGTCACTTGCGGACGTTGCGAATGCCGACCCGACCAACTTCAACCTGCGCCCTGTGTATACGTGGTACGGCAGTCAGGGTGCGGTTTTCAATGCTGCTAACAACCCCGGCGTGGTCGGAAGGACCTCGGGCAGCGCTGTCGTAACGGTTGCGGACAACATCGCGTATTTAAAAGGCGAGCGGAGCCTGGAGATCAAGAATGGCGGACAGCTGCGTAGTCGTGTCTCCCCCATCGGCGACATCGTCAATTCTTCACCGTTCTATGAGCGCCAACTGACGGCCGTGTTCATCGGCGCGAATGATGGCATGTTGCACGGCATCGACTCCGATAGTGGCAAAGTATTGTTCTCTTACATGCCCGCCGGCATCGATTGGGCCAAATTGTCCGACTTGAGTGATCCCGCCTATTCACAGGGATCCGGGAAACATATTTTCTCGGTAGATGGGCAAATGGATGTGTCCGATACGACCCAGGGCGACGGAAGCAACATTCTGGCCAGCGGGCTGGGGCGTGGTGGCCGCGGGATCTTCGCGCTCGATGTCACCGGCATCAACACGCAGGATACCAATGGTAATTTCAACGGAACGTTTGGCGCGTCCAACATCAAGTTCGACAATACCGCCTCAGCGCCCTCCGATATGGGTTATGTCCTGGCCCAGCCACAGGTGCGATTGCTGAAAACGAATGGCAACGGCTCCAGTACCGCCATCATCACGGGTAACGGAATCGACAGCAGTACGGGTGAAGCGGTTCTCTATATTTACAACACGAACGGAACGGTCCGGAAGCGCATTGCAACAGGCGCCGCAGGTGGCAACGGCTTGTCACAGACCAGCGTTGCCGATCTCGACAACGATGGCATCGTCGATACCATCTACGCCGGCGATCTGTTGGGTAACGTCTGGAAGTTCGACGTGAGTGCTGGCAACAGCAGCCAATGGAGCGTAATGAAACTGTTCACTGCCAGGGATGCCACAAACGGTGTACAGCCGATTACCGGCGGCATTACGCCTGCACGCGAGCCTGATACGGGCAACGTGTTCCTGGTCTTCGGTACGGGCAAGATGATCGGCACCGGCGACCTGGTGAGCAGCGCGGTCCAGACGACGCAATCCGTTTACGGTCTCATTGACTCGAGTGCGCTGATTCCCGGCCGAGCCAGCCTGCAACTGCGAACCTTCCCGTACAGTGGCACCGATTCAAAGGGGCGCCCAGCGCGCGGTCTGGAAAATTATTCGGCGCTGCCGACCGGCAAGTTGGGTTGGGTTGTCGATCTCGCAACCAATGCCGACACTTATGCGCGTGGCGAACGCGTTGTGACCAGCCCAACAACCAATGGCCGTGCGGCTTGGATTTCGTCCGTCATCCCATTGCTGGGCGCAGGCTGTAACAATGCGGGCCGAGGATACCTCAACGCCTTCGACATCTTCACCGGAACAAATCCAGCAACGGGTACCGGCAGCAACCCCTCTACCGGTTCATTCTTCGACGTGGATGGTAACGGCAAGGGCGATGACAAGGTAGGCCAAGGCTATGTGTCGTCCGTCGATCTGGGTGTTGCCATGCCAGGCGCCCCCGCCATCGTCGACACCAAGGTGGTGGTCAATGGCTCGAATGCACAGGTAGCGTCAATCGATGTGACCAGCGGAACCGCGAGTACGTACCGCATCATGTGGCGTGAACTGATCAACCTTCAGTGAGTGAGCTCTCGTGAACAAGCAAATCTCGAAACAAAAAGGCTTCACGCTGATTGAATTGATGATCGTAGTGGCGATCATCGCAATCCTGGCAGCCATTGCGTTGCCAGCCTACAACCGTTACGTCATCAAGGCCCGGCGTTCGGCAGGTTCCGCATGCGTGTTGGAACAGGCGCAATTCATGGAGCGTTTCTACACGACCAACATGACCTACGCGGGGGCCACTCTCCCCGTTACGTCCTGCACCACAGAGCTGGCCGACTCCTACACATTTGCTTTTTCCGCAGGCCCGGCTGCCACCACGTATACGGTGGCAGCGACTGCGCAGGGTAAACAAGCGTCGGGGGATGTCCCATGCAAGATCATGACGATGGATAACAAGGGTACCAAGACGCCAGCGAGTGGTTGCTGGTAAGGCATCGCGATACCAGTGGCACAGAAACGAAAAACCCGCCTTCCGGCGGGTTTTTCGTTTCTTGATCTGGCGCCCGAAGTTGGACTCGAACCAACGACCCCCTGATTAACAGTCAAGTGCTCTAACCAGCTGAGCTATTCAGGCGTGGGGCGCATTGTAGTCGGCCAGCTCAAACCGGGCAAGCTACCGGGCTGAATCCCCTTCCCTTGGCTTCACACCGGACAGGCGGTGGGCGCCTTTGGAAGTTCCGAGCGCGGGCGCCCCATGTTGTTGACGATCACCTGGCCCAGCAGTTGCTGCTGATTGTTGCAGATGGAGATGGTGAGATTGGTGCCGGCGCTGCGGCCGTCGGGGAGGTAACGCAGTTGCGGCCGGCCGGTGGTGCTTGCGACGCGCAAATGTCGGCTCGTGGGTTCGAGGTCGACATGCAGGATCTCTGTGTTCGCGTCGGGCCTGCGGTTACCGTCATCGTCGAGAAACAGCATCCAGCCCCGGCTCCAGTCGGTGCCGGGTTCGCACTGCGCACCGTCGGCGGAAGGGCACAGAATGGCCCGACGATTGCGGGTGATCGCCGCGATGCGCGCCAGTGCCATCTGAGTGGTGAGCGATGTGATGGCCGCCGAGGTCCGCTGATGCTCGATCAAGCTAGCGAGCGAAGGCAGGGCGACACCCGCCAGGATGGTGATGACGCAGAGGGTGACCATCAGCTCGATGAGGGTGAAACCGGCGGTGGCGCGGCGCATGGCAGGACTCCCTTTGGACTGGACACAGTCTCGTTGGGCAGTCGCGATCCGTGCATCGGTGGTGACCGGACAGGCGTGTAGGGAAAGCCCGCATGAACACGCGCGCCGACATGACCGGCCGGCCGACATCGCAGGGGTAAACTCGGCGGTTGTCCTTCGTGGTGCCTGCCCCAGATGACCGAGCCATCCGACCTCGACCTTGCCACCGCCTCAGACCGATTCCAGCTGGTGTCGCCATATTCGCCGGCGGGCGATCAGCCGCAGGCGATCAAGAAACTCGTCGCCGGCTTCGAGAACGGCGTTGCCAAACAGGTGCTGCTGGGCGTGACCGGCTCGGGCAAGACCTACACCATCGCCAACATGATCCAGGCAGTACAGAAGCCGACCTTGGTGATGGCGCCCAACAAGACGCTTGCCGCGCAGTTGTATGGCGAATTCCGCGCGTTCTTCCCGCACAACTCGGTCGAGTACTTCGTCAGCTACTACGACTACTACCAACCCGAGGCCTACGTGCCGTCATCGGACACGTACATCGAGAAGGACAGCTCGATCAACGACCACATCGAACAGATGCGGCTGGCAGCGACCAAGGCGCTGCTGTCACGTCGCGATACGATCGTGGTCGCATCGGTGTCGGCGATTTATGGCTTGGG
>JBKJOY010000308.1:0-9829 GCA_046595415.1 Thermomonas sp. | reverse complement strand
AGGTCGCCGAAGTCGATGCCGGGCCCCAGCAAGCTGCCGAACGCGCGTTGCAGCCCATCCAGATCGAGGCCGGTGGGCGCCAGCAGGAGTGATTCGGCGATGGCGAGTTGGGTCATGGTGTTGGTAGCCATTGAGTCATGGGGTGCGTCGTTTGAGGCTTGACGTCAGGAGATGGTGCCGATCGCGTGGCGATCAACCCGATGGATCGGTGGCAGGTGGCTTCGTTGCGGCGGGTCTGGTGTGCACCTGCGCGCCACGCGCGGTGACCTCGACCTTGGGTGATGCCCACGGCCCGGTGACCCGATAGGTCTTGGCGCCGAGCCCCTGCAATGGCTTTTCCAGCACCGCATTCGCAACCGCACCAACCGCGGCGCCCACAGGACCGCCGGCAAGTGCGCCGACCGCGGTCAGCAGGCCACCCGATTTCGGCAACACGTCCACGGTCTGGTCAAACCGTTGCGTGCGCAGGTCAGCGCTGCCGCTGACGCGGATCACCGCGGCCGGACCCTTGATCGTGAGATTGTCGGTACGCGCGCTGCCTTGGGCCAAGCGGACGTCGCCAGTGATGCGGTCGAACGCAAAGCCTTTTTCGAAGAAATCGCGGAAATCCAGGGTCAGCCGACGTGGTAACTGGGCGATGCCCAGCAAGCCCAGGACACGACCGGCGCCTGGCTCAAGTTCCAGCAGCCGGCCATCATGCGCATCAAGGGAGATCGTGGCCTGCAGGGTCTTTGGATCGAATGCCTCGGGACCGCCCCGCCAGTTCGCTTGCGCGCCAAGCTTGCCCTTGCCGCCATCGACTTGTCCGGCCAGGCCCAAGCCGGCCAGCAACACGCCGATGTCGTCGCTGTCCGCGTCGAGCTTCACCTGGGTGCGCGCGGCATCATTGCGCCCGATCCAGCTACCGGTGGCGCTCATGCGTTGCTTTGGGCTGCGCGTGCTCAACTCATCCAGGCGCAGGCCGGATGCCACCGGCGTGCTACGGAATCGGGCGCTGCCGAATGCGGCGTCGCCGATCCGCAAGTCGCCCACGTCGAACAGCAGCGGCGGGATGTGGGCTGGATCGAACGCAATCGCATTGCTGCTTTGCCCACTTGGCAGCACCGGCAGGACCAGCGCAACCGGCTTCGGTGGATTGCGGAAATACAGGCGTTCGAACCGGCCCGCGACGATGCGACCATCCTGCTCCGGCACCAGCACCGAACCGGCAATCCCCGCGCCTTGCACCTGCACTGCGGTGCCGTTCGGGGCTGGAACCAGCAGCAGCCGCGTATCGGCAAAGTCGGCGCCCAGCAGTCGCAGCTGGCTGGCATTCACATCGATGCGCTTCAACGGCAACGAGGTGCCGGTGCCGCCGCCACCGAACACGCCAATCCAGTCCAGCGCGTCTACCCGCCCGGCGCGCCCACTGACGACCAGACCCTGTGCAGGCGGGGCATCTGCGGCACCACCAAACTGGACGCGGATGCCGGTCTGCTTGGCATCGCTGCGGCTGCGCAATGACAGCAGGTTGCCGAGGACCACGCTCACCTCACCGCGTTCCACTGGCAACGCCATGCGGATGGTCGCCGCCAGGGGCTGCGAGGCCGCCTTGCGCACCGGCTCGGGCAAGTTGATGGAAGTTCCCACCAGGTTTGATTGCAGTTGCAGCATGGTCGGTGCCGATGCGCCTGCGCCACGTGCAATTGCCAAGCCCACGGTCCATGGCGAGCGCCCATCCACATAGGGCTTCAACCACCCCAGGTTGCCCGCCTTGTCCAGCAGGTTGTCGATGCCCACGGTGGCCTGCAAGTCGGCCTCAAACGCCTGCTTCGGATCACGTACGTGCGGGCCGGCGCGCAGCGACAGCAGTCCTTGGGCACCGTCGTGCACGACCTGCAACTTGTCGGCGGCGAACCCGCCCAGATCGTATTGCGCCTGGCCGCGAACGTTGTCGAAGGCGAGCTTCCATTCAAGCTCGCGCATGCTCACGCCCGCCAGTTCGACGGTACCGTGCATCTGTTGCGCAGGCGCAGCGTGCTGCTGGTGGAACGGCAAGAAGAGATGGAAGTCGGTGCGTGAGGGGCCGGCAACCTGCAAGTTGTCCATGAGCTGGCGATGCTCGGCGTACAACGGACTGGCACGCAGCATCTCCAGCAACTCCTTTGCGTCGCTTGCCGCCCGCGCGTCCACGGTGAGTTCGGCATGACCGAACGCAGCGATGCCGGCGCTCAGTGATTCGACCGGCACCCCGGCAATCCGCGCGCGGCCGTTGATGGTGAAGCCATCCGCCTCGAATCGCAGGTCGCCGTTGAGTGCTTCTGCCGCAGGCCACTGCGGCTGGAACTTGACCACGCCGTTGACCATCCTGGCATCCACCCGGAACTTGCCCGCAGGGGCCATTCCGCCTTTGCTGTGGAATGGCCAATCGTCAAGATCCCCGGCCACCACGGCATGGATGTCCTGCAGGGTTCCCCCTTGCAGCGCCGCGTTCAACCAGTCGATGGTCGACTTCGCCATCCGGTGGTGGACCCAGAACCTGCGTGCGGCCAGCACCTGAGCATCGGTGATATCCACTGCGAGATCCACGCGCGGGCGCGTGGCGTCGCCGGGGAAGCCCATGCCGCCACGCACATTCACACCGAACTGTTTGACGTCAATGGCAAGTCCCGGCGTGTGCACGTTCCAGGCGGCACCTTCGCGCCACGCGACGACATCGCCAGACAGGGTCATGGGGTGCGGCACGCCAAAGCCCGCCTTCCAATCGAAGACCGCCTGTGCATCAGGATCGAACTGCAACCGCAATGCAGTTCCATCGCCCTCCAGGCGCGCATTGATTCCGGACATGCCTGGGCTGGTGCCGACCGATGCGAAATGCAGGCCGTGCAGGTTGGCATCCACCTGCAAGCCGCCTCCCCGCACGCCAATCACGGTGACGTCTTCCAGCGAGACGCCCGCCCTGGACGCCAGCAACCAGTGCCGAAGTGCGGGTGGCAAGCCGTCGCCCAAGGCCGCCAGGCCCAGCAACGGACCTGCATCGATCCTGCGTGCCTGCAAGCCGTAGTGTTGCCCGCCGCTTACGGAAAGTCCGTCAAGCACTTGTTCGGTCTTGCCTTCGCCAATACGCAGCTTCGACGCATCCGCGCGCCATTGCGCGATCGTGCCGGCCCAGCGCGCATCCAACTCCAGCACATCCAGCATTTGCGTAGGTGGTGGCTCTCCGTTGCTCGCCGCAGTACCGCGCAACACCACCCGCTCCAGCGCCGCATCCGCGTGCACGCTAGCGACCCGGTTGTCTGTCAGCGTGGCCCACGCCTGCGCACGCCCGCGTCCGGACATGGCCGAGATACCCGCGATGTGCAGGTCATCCCCAAGTTCAGTCAAATCGGCATCGCGCGTGCCCGCGAACACCTCGCCGTTGCCGCTGGTGCGATCGAAATCCAGCGCTGCACTGAAGGGCGCGCCCTGCATGCGCAACCAGGCCTTGGCGCCGACCCGGATGCGTGCTCCATCCACCCGCATCCGCAAGTCGATCCTGGGCAAGCGCATGTCCACCCCAAGCTCTGGCGCGAGCACGCGCAGATGGGCATCCGAGACCTGCAATTCGCCCAAGCGCTCCAACGTGGCGAACGGATCGCCGCCATTGTTCTGTTGCTGGCCGGGCAAGCCACGCACCTGCCACCGGCCAGCGGCATCGCGTTGCAGGGTCAGGTCCAGCCCCCGCACGCGCAGCTCGGTCAACGACCGTCCGGGCAATAATCCCGCGTACTGCGCCACCAGGATCTCCGCATCGCCGATGCGCAACGCATCCTTGCCTTCGCCCACCCGTAAATTGTCCAGACGCAACAGCGGGCCGCGGCGGGTCCACTGCGTCTCGACGCCATCGAAGGCGACCGGATTGTGCGCACGCGCGCTCAACCAGGCGGCAATTTTTTCAGGGTGACGTTCGGCCAATGGCAGCAACTGGCTTGCTGCGCCGATCACCAACGCAACCAATACCAGCAACAGTGCCGCCCCGTAACCGCAGGCGCGACGCAGCAGGCGCAGGCGTCGTCGTAAAGGCGTCCCTGTCACAGGACCCTGAACGCGCAGCGAGCAGGTGTCAGCGCTCGCCGCCTACCGTGTTCACAGCAGGACGACATCGAACTGCTCCTGGAGATACTGGGAATCCGCCTGGAAGCGAATCGACTTGCCGAGGAATTCCTCGAGTTCGGCGACTGCACTGGACTCTTCTTCGGTGATGCGCGACACCAGTTTGGGCGATGCGATCACCAGCAGACGCGGCGCATCGAACTGGCGAACCGCGCGCACGATCTCGCGGAAGATTTCATAGCTGACGGTTTCCGCGGTCTTGACCGTGCCGCGTCCGCTACATTCGTGGCAAGTCTCGCTGAGCTGGCGCTCCAGCGATTCCACCGTGCGCTTGCGGGTCATTTCCACCAAACCAAGTGGCGAAAAATCGTAGACCGTCGTCTTGGCATGGTCCTTCGAAAGTGATTTTTCCAGCGTGCGCAACACCTGGCGGCGATGTTCGGCATCGATCATGTCGATGAAGTCGATGATGATGATCCCGCCCAGGTTGCGCAGGCGCAGCTGGCGCGCGACGGATTGCGCAGCCTCCAGATTCGTGCGGTACACGGTTTCTTCAAGATTGCGCTGACCAAGGAACGAACCCGTGTTGACGTCCACCGTGGTCATCGCCTCGGTCTGGTCGATCACCAGGCTGCCCCCGGACTTCAGTGGCACTTCCTTGTTGAGCGCACGCTGGATCTCGTCTTCGACCCCGTACAGATCAAACACCGGGCGCGCACCCGTGTAGTGCTCGATCTTCTCGGCGAGCGCAGGCATGTATTGCGCGGCAAATACGCGCAGGCGTTCGCAGGTCTCGCGCGAATCGACCTTGACCTTTTCGACGTCGCGGCGGATCAAGTCGCGCACCGCACGCAGCGGCAGGCTCAGATCCTCGTACACGCAAGTGCCGACTTGCGCAGTTGCCGAGGAAGTCTCGACCAGTTCCCATGCGCGACTGAGGTAGGCAATGTCCTCGGCCAGCGCTTCCTTCGATTGGCCTTCGGCGTTGGTCCGCACGATGTAACCGTGCCTCAGCATGCCGGGGATCGCGCCTGCCGGCGCCAGCTCGTTGACCAATGATTTCAGGCGCGCGCGTTCGGCTTCATCTTCGATCCGCGCCGAAATCCCGACCACCCGCGAACGCGGCAACAGGACCAGGTAGCGCGATGGAATGCTGATCTGCGTGGTCAGCCGCGCGCCCTTGCTGCTGATCGGATCCTTGACCACTTGCACCACGATCTCCGCGCCATCGCGCAGTAATTCGGTGATCGGCACCTGCACCTGCAACGGCATCGGGCTTGGCGCATCCTCGCTTTCGCCGGCGTCCAGCTGGGTACTGCGGAAGATGTCGTTGGCGTGCAGGAACGCGCCGCGCTCCAGGCCGATGTCGACGAACGCCGCCTGCATGCCCGGCATCACCCGCTGCACCTTGCCCTTGTAGATATTGCCGACCACGCCGCGCTGGCTGCCGCGTTCGATGTGGAGTTCCTGCAGCATGCCGTTTTCGACCACCGCCACGCGGGTTTCGCGTGGGGTCACATTGACCAGGAGTTCTTCACTCACGACGACGCGCTCATGCAAGCAGTCCGAATTGACGCAACAAGCCTGCGGTTTCGAATAGCGGCAGTCCCATCACGCCGGAATAGCTGCCCGCCAGATGCGCGATATACGCCTGTGCGCGGCCCTGGATCGCATACGCGCCGGCCTTGCCCTGCCACTCGCCGCAGGCCAGGTAGGTATCGATGTCGGCATCGGAAAGTTCGCAGAACGTGACCTGGGAGATGGCAACGGCCTGTGTTTCGCGCGCCGCCGAAACCACCGACACCGAGGTGATCACATCGTGGGTCCGGCCAGACAATCGCCGCAACATGACCGCGGCAGCGCCGGCATCCGCCGGTTTGCCGAACACCGCACCATCAAGGATGACTTCGGTATCGGCGCCCAGCACCACCGCATCCGGCACTGCGACCACTTGCAGCAGGCCGGCACCGGCCTTTTCACGGGCGACGCGGCGCACGTAGTCGGCAGCGGGCTCGTCACTGCCCTGCTGTTCGAGAATGTCGAGGTCGAGCACGCCGAAATCCAGACCCAACCGGGCCAGCAATTCAGCGCGTCGCGGCGAGCGGGAGGCGAGATGCAACATGCCCGAAGTCTAACCCGCGAGCAGGCGTCGGCCGGCCCGTGCAGCTCATCCAACCCCGTTATGGCTCACCATGCGTTCACCCATTCGCGCACGTATCAGGTGATGCTTCATCCCACCCTGACGCTGCGCGACGCATTCTTTGACTTGAACTGACCCGAGGATTCCACATGCCCCTGCACCGAACCAACCTGGCCATCATCCTGGCCACTGTCCTTGCTTTCGGAATCCCGATGACTTCTTCCGCCACGCCGCAAACGTCACCCGCTTACAGCATGCAGTCGGACAGCACGCTGCTGTCGGTGTCGGCAAGCGCCGATGCCACGCGCATCCCAGATGTCGCGACCATCTCCACGGGTGTGGTCACCCAGGCTACGGATGCGAACGCTGCCATGCGCTCCAATGCAACGCAGATGGACAAGGTGATGACGGCGATTCGCAAAGCCGGAATCGCCGAGCGCGATATCCAGACCAGCGGCATCAGCCTCAACCCACAATACAAGTACACCGAAAACGTTCCGCCACTGATTACCGGCTACCAGGCCAGCAACACGGTCAACGTCAAGGTGCGCGACCTCGCAAAACTGGGCAAGGTATTGGACACCCTGGTCGAACAGGGCGCGAACCAGGTGAACGGACCGAGCTTCGAGGTGGACAAGCCCGATGAGGCCTATGACGAAGCCCGCGTCGGCGCCCTGAAGAAAGCGCAGGCGCGTGCAACCACCTATGCAAACGCATTGGGCTTGAAGGTGCGCCGCATCGTCAGCATCAGCGAAGGTGGCGCGAGTTTTCCGCGGCCGATGCCGATGATCCGGATGCAGGCTGCCGATGCCGGGATGGCGAAGGAAACATCGGTCGCGCCGGGCGAAAGCACGCTCTCGGTGAGCATCGATGTCGTTTTCGAGCTGGGGCGTTGAACGTGTCGAGCAACAACCCGGCTGATAGCGAACACGTGCCAGCCGCGCACCCGGATCCTGCATGCAACACGGGTTACGCGGAGCCCAAGCCGAAGAACAAGCAACAGGCACAAATCCCAGGCGGCAAGCTGCCACCTGGCGATGAAGAGGGTGGGTTGGACCACGCGCCAGATCCCACCATCTGATTCGACGTCCAACCGGAGACCAATGACGACGCCCGCCTCGCGGGCGTCGTCATTTGAAGCACTGGAAGGTCCCTCCATTCGTCTGCCCCAACCCACCGGGTGTCGCCGACAGCTTGCCATGTCCATGCGCATGCAACAGGTTCGAAGCGTGCATCGGCCGCGTGCGATCTGACAGGATCAACCCCGTTGTTCGCGCCGGGCCGTTGCATGGACTGTGTACTTCGACACTGCACCCTGACAGGAGGTTGACCATGGCTCGCCAGACATCCCCACTACGCCCTCACGCACTCGCGCATGCACTGCCCCGCGTCGCCGGTTTCGCACTGCTGAGGCCCGCCTCCAAGCCAGACCTCGATACCACCCGCATCCTGACCATGAGCGGCACGATCGCCATCAACCTGCTTGCGATGGGGCTGCTGATGATGCCGCTGGCGATGCCGCCACCCGCTATCTGGCAAGCACCGGAGATCAGGCACCCGACGCGCGACATCCTGAAGGAGAAGCCCGTTGAGGTGGAAATCGTCGAAAAGATCAAGGTGCCGACAACGCCGCCGAAAACAATCCAGCAGCAGGTGGTAGTGCCTCGCCAACCCGAAGCGAACCAAGTGGTCATCAGCGAAACCGGCACTGAGCAAGTCATCGCTGCCGCGATCGCTGAAAACACCGGCCCAACGACCGACATGGGAACGTCGGTTACAAGCGCGCCGAGCGCCGTGCAACTTGAATATCTGTCAGCCCCAGCCCCGGCCTATCCGCGCGGCGCGCTGGCCCGGCAGATCGAAGGCACGGTGTTGCTACAGGTGCTGGTCGGCATCGACGGGCGCCCACTGGAAGTGACCGTCTCGCAAACCAGCGGCAACCGCGAATTGGACGAGGCCGCACGCAACCAGATCCTCAAGCGCTGGAGCTTCCGGCCGGCAATGAAGAACGGACAGGCGGTACAGGCGATCGGCCTGGTGCCGGTGGCCTTCAGCCTTCGGCGCTGACGCGTTGAAGTAACGCGCGGGAACACAGCCCGGGCCGTGCCGCAGAAGGCGCGACCCGGGTTCAAGTGATTCGTGATGGTTGCACTGGCCACGGCTGGACCTCGCTGACCGGGCTCCGTGGTTCGTGGTGCGTGGTTCCTGTGGCGATGCGAAAGGCCCGTGCCGCCAGGGCTCAATCAGCAGCAGGCCCCACCGCAAGCATCCTCTGCAAGGTGCGGAGGATGCTGTCCGCGCCGTAGGGCTTTTGCAGCACTGGACTGTCTGGGTAAGCGTCGGGGATGCCGTCCCTGCCGTAGCCGGACGTGAAGACGAACGGCACGCCGCGCGCGAGCAGGATATCCGCGAGCGGAAACACCTGCACGCCAGCCAGGTTGATGTCCAGGATTGCGGCATCAATCCGGCCCGCCTCGCCCAAGCCTGACTGCGCCACGATGTCCAGCGCCTGGGGCAGGCGCCCGGCCTTGAGCACGTGGTAACCGGCGTCGTCGAGGATGTCCTCCAGCATCATTGCCAGGTTCATCTCGTCCTCGACCATCAGGATCGTGGTCATGACGCGTCTTCGCGTGTGGGGAGTGGAATGTCGATGCTGCACAACAGCCCTGTCGGTTCAAATGCGAGCGTCGCCTCGCCATCGAGTTGCATGGTCAGGCCTTCGGTGATCAGGCGCGAGCCGAAGCCTTTGCGTTGCGGCGCAACCACTGGCGGGCCATCGTGTTCACGCCACTGCAGGCGCAGGCGGGTGCCACCGTCGGCCGGCCGCGTGTCCCACTCCACCGCGACCCTCCCCCCGGGCACCGACAACGCCCCGTATTTGCCGGCATTGGTCGCCAGCTCATGCACGGCCATCGCCAGCGCCAGCGCGGTATTGGGATCCAGTTGCACGTCCCCGCCGACGAGATCGGCGCGGCCCTTGCCATCATCGTGGTCGTAGGGTGCCAACTCGCTGGCGATGATCTCGCGCAGACCCACGCTGCTCCAGGCATCCACGGCCAGCAGGTTGTGGGTGTTGGACAGGGCCATCAGCCGCGACATGAACGCCGACTTGAAGTCGGTCAGCGAGTTCGCGCTGGACAGGGTTTGCAGCGCAATCGCCTGCACGCTGGCCAAGCTGTTCTTGACCCGGTGGTTGAGCTCCTGGAGCATCAGGTTCTTGTGCGCGTCGGCCCGCTTTTGCCCGGTGATATCTCTGGCAATGGTCGAGCCGGCGACGATGCGGCCGGCGCCATCCTTGACTGGCGAACAGGTCAGCGCGATCTGGATCACCGAACCGTCCTTGTGCTGCCAGCTCATCTCGGATTCGGCTGAACCCGAAGCTGTCTGGCAAGTGTCAAGCAGTTCACGCAGCTGCCCCTGTTCCTGGCCCGGGGCCACCTTCAACAGGCTCTTGCGCAGCATCTCCGCCTTGGAATAGCCCAGCAGGTGCTCGGCGCCATGGTTCCAGCTGTCGATGGTGCCATCCAGACTGTGGCCGATGATCGCGTCCTTGGATGAGGCAATGATCGCCGCGAAGCGGCTGCATTCCAGTTCGTGGGCCTTGCGCTCGCTGATGTC